>NZ_SMCO01000021.1 GCF_004346685.1 Sulfurirhabdus autotrophica | reverse complement strand
GGAGCAATCACCTGAACGGGTCAAAAGTTACTTTCAGGATATCCACGTAAAATATGCCGCATGAAAAATTCAAACTTCATCTGGCCGGATCAATAATTGATCCAAGAGATGAACAGCTTGTCCGCGATTACTTTGCAGCGTTTCAACCACTTGTTTTCGGGAAAGCAGAGATTGCGTTTCTTCCTTGAGCTTTTTGATCTCTTCAATTTGTTTATCAAGCTTTGCTGTTTCTGTTTCCAGGAAATGGTTGCGATTATTCTGCGTTTCAATTTTCCCACTATTAATAGTGTGGACCAGTAAAACGGTTACCGCGCCAAGTGCAACTGCTCCCAGCGCCATAAAATTGAAGTTACGTTGGCGTGCAGCACGTTTCTCTTCCCGATGAGGGAGTAAGTTAATACGGATCATTGATCAAACCTCCGCATTGCGAGTCCACAGGCAATGAGCAAAGCCGGTGCGTCTGCGGTTAATTGTCGCGGCTTGATACGTGGGGATAGCGCCATGTTGGTAAATGGGTTAGCAATCATTGTGCTGACCTGCGTACGACTTGAAACGGCTTCATCCAACCCCGGAATCATCGCGCAGCCTCCCGCCAGCAAGATGTGGTCGACACGATTAAACTGTGTAGATGAGAAGAAGAATTGCAGCGCACGCGTGACTTCCAGAGCTAAAGTGTCCATGAAAGGTTGCAGCACTTCGGATTCATAGTTTTCTGGCAATCCTCCGTTGCGTTTAGCCAGTTCTGCTTCTTCTGCGGAAAGGCTGTAGCGACGTTGCGTTTCCTGAGTGAGCTGGTTGCCACCAAAGCTTTGCTCGCGTAAGTAAACGGATTGATTGTTGTGTAATACATTAATGTGCATCATTGAAGCGCCAATATCCACAATGGCAATAGTCTGGTCACGGCCATTGCCGGGCAGTTGATGTGCAATTAATTCGAAGGCAGTCTGAGTAGCATAGGATTCGACATCCATGATGATGGCTTTTAATCCTGCTGCTTGTGCTGCTGCAACCCGGTCTTCAACTTTTTCTTTTCGAGAGGCCGCAATAAGCACTTCAACTTCTTCTGGACTGTTTGGCGCGGGACCCAGCACCTGAAAGTCCAAATTCACTTCGTCTAATGCGAAGGGAATATATTGGTTAGCTTCCGATTCGACTTGAAGTTCAAGTTCTTCTTCGCGCTGCCCGCCGGGAACAATAATTTTTTTTGTAATGACGGAAGCAGCGGGAAGCGCCAAGGAAACATTCTTTACACGGGTGCCCATGCGTTTCCAGGCTTGCTTCAGGGCTTCACTCACATTTTCAAGGTTCATGATGTTGCCATCTGCGACCGAGTCTTTTGGGAGTGGCTCAATGGCATAACGCTCGACGCGGTAAAGATTTTTACCCGCTTCCGCGATTTCTACCATCTTAACCGCCGAAGAACTGATATCGACGCCAATTAAGGCCGGTGATTTTGCTTTTAGAAAATCAAATTGCAAAGGAAATTTCCTTTCAATATTGGTTGGTTACGTATACTAACTATAATTTACGTTAAATGCTAGCAGCAACTACATGCTATGTAAATTATTTTTTAGTAATAAATGTTTTTTGTTTTCTATTGAATACCTATAACGCCTATAATTGCCCAAACTTTAGAACTAAATTTATTGAGAAGCAATTATTATGTTTAAGCGCTGGTGGGCCTTTCCCACCTTAATCTTGTTTTCTATCGGACTATTTGCAGCAATTTTGATTTTTTTGGCTGCAATTCTGATCTACCCAAATTTACCCTCTCTTGAAGCCCTTACCGACTATCGGCCTAAAATTCCTTTGCGAATTTATACTGAAGATGACGTTCTGATTGGTGAGTTTGGGGAAGAGCGGCGCGTATTTGCCAAGATTGATAAAGTACCTGAAATCATGAAGCAGGCTATTCTCGCTGCGGAAGATGATCGATTTTACCAGCATGGCGGTGTGGATTATCAAGGGGTGGCCCGTGCTGCACTTTCTAATCTGACTTCAGGTGGCGCACGTGAGGGGGCAAGTACGATTACCATGCAAGTAGCAAGAAATTTTTTCTTGTCCCGGGAAAAAACATTGTCGAGAAAATTCAGTGAAGTAATGCTGGCTCTAAAAATTGAGCATAATTTATCAAAAGACCAGATTCTGGAGTTGTATATCAATCAAATCTATTTGGGACAGCGTGCCTATGGATTTGCAACTGCAGCCCAGGTTTATTTTGGCAAACCCCTGGAAAAATTAAACGTTGCTGAAACGTCCATGCTCGCAGGTCTGCCCAAAGCCCCCTCGCGCTACAATCCTGTGGTTAATCCAAAGCGGGCAAAATTGCGGCAACAATATGTGCTGCGTCGCATGCATGATCTACACTATATTGATGACAAGCAATATGAGGAAGCGATGGCGTTTGCATTAGCAGTGCGTAAAGATATGCCTGCTTATGAAATCAATGCTGATTATGTCTCTGAAATGGTCCGTCAGATGATGTATGAGAAATACAAAGAGGCTGCCTACACAAGTGGTTTTAAAGTGTATACGACATTACGGAAATCAGATCAGGATGCCGCACAGCATGCTGTGATCAAGGGAGTGCTGGATTACGATCGACGACATGGCTATCGGGGGCCAGAGGCGTTCATACAGTTACAGAGTGATGAAAATGGATTGGAAGAATTTTTAGAAGAAGCATTGCAAGACATGGCCGGTAGTAATGGAATAATACCTGCAGTAGTGCTCACCTCAAGCGCAAAGCTAGTCAAGGCGTATGTTAAAGGGGGAGAAATTGTCGAAATTTCTGGCGATAGATTATCTTTTGCACAACGTTTTCTGGACGCAAAATCGCAGCAGAAAAATAAAATTCAACGTGGATCTCTGGTTCGTGTGGTTAAAGACAGTAAAGGTTTTTGGCAAATTACTCAGCTGCCCCAGGTTGAGGCAGCTTTTGTTTCAATGAATCCGCAAGATGGCGCTATTCGCTCGTTGGTAGGAGGATTTGATTTCGAGCGCAATAAGTACAATCATGTTATGCAGGCTATGCGGCAGCCTGGATCAAGCTTTAAGCCGTTCATCTATTCGGCGGCACTTGAGAAAGGTTTTACAGCCGCGACTATTATTAATGATGCTCCTATTGTTATTGATCCTGCCGATACGGGTGGAAAGCTTTGGGAACCTAAAAATTACGAAGGGGATTACTCTGGGCCGCTGCGGTTCCGAACTGCCTTAACTAAATCCAAGAATCTTGTATCTATCCGGATATTGCAGGCGATTGGAATACCTTACACACTGGATTACATCACGCGCTTTGGTTTGGATGCTTCAAAACAGCCCCCCTATTTAACCATGGCGTTGGGGGCTGGTTCAGTTACTCCCTTTCAGATGGCTTCAGCGTATTCTGTTTTTGCGAATGGCGGTTATCGCGTCCCCCCGTATTATGTAACTCGAATTCTGGATGCACGAGGTAATGTGCTGGCATTGGCCAAACCGACTCTTGCAGGGCAAGATGCTCAACAGGCAATTGATCCTCGAAATGCATTTATTATGACTACCATCATGCAAGATGTTGTAAAACGGGGTACGGCGGCGCGTGCAATGCAGCTTGGCCGGCAGGATCTGGCTGGTAAGACGGGTACAACAAATGACCAGGTAGACGCTTGGTTTACAGGGTATCAACCAGGCAACTTGGTTGCGATTGCCTGGGTTGGTTTTGATCAGCCGCGAACATTAGGTGGGCGAGAAACTGGGGCGCAAGCTGCTTTGCCTATGTGGATAGATTATATGGGTAAAGTGCTCAAGGGCGTACCTGAAAGTGTCATGAATGTTCCGGAGGGGGTTGTTGTCGCAAAAATAAATCCTCAGACAGGATTAAGAGAGATGGATGGGGGTGATGGAATAGCGGAATATTTCTACCAGGAAAATTTACCGGGAGAGTCTGGAAGCGGAATGGGTGATATGCAAGGAGGGGTAAAACCTTCTGATGAGGTGCGGGATCAATTATTTTAGAAATGCAGGAATGCGCGTTCTGTGTCGATGCCATTTTCGGTTCGTGACGTGCTAAAACAGTGATGCCTAAGGAAATTTTTTCAAAAAATCACCAGCAAATGCGAGAGCGAATTGCCCAGTTAGCGGCGCGCATGATTGCTCAGGATGGCATGCAGGATTATTCGCTTGCGAAGCGGAAAGCAGCTCGTCAACTAGGTGTGAATGAAATCCATAGCTTGCCGGGAAACCGGGAAATAGAGCAAGCAATTAGAGCTTATCAGGATATGTATCAGAAAAATGATCATCTGATACAGTTGCAGTTGCTCAGAAAAGCAGCGTATTCCTATATGCGATTGCTTGAAAAATTTAATCCTTATCTGGTTGGCCCCGTTCTGAATGGTTCTGCATCCTGGAATTCTGACGTAAATATTCAATTAGCTACTGAAAATGTAAAAGAAGTCGAGCTGTTTTTATTGGCCCGGAAAATTCCCTATCAGTCGGCGATTAAACGTATCAAAGTTGGTATAGAACAACATGAAATTCCAGTGTATAAGCTGCTTGAAGACGGAGTGGTTATAGAGCTTGCGGTGGTGTCGCCTTCATTTATGCATGCCATGCCCAAAGCTTCTGCAGGAGGGGAAGCGTTGGAGCGAGCGAAGGTTTGTCAGGTGGCATTACTTATAGAACAAGTTGAATAGATCTCAAGTTGCCTATTGGCCAAGTCAATTACCTGCCATGTTATTGATAATGTTGAACAGGATAAAAAGTTTAAATCGTGTACCAAGCATTCGTAATAACTTAATTTACGATTAGACTGATTTTGACAGACTGATGACTATAAATTTAGCTTTATAGCGCTGTGCACACTAGCATTTTGGTGACAAATCAGTTGGTTATCTATATGCTTTGGTAACAATATTTCTGTAAATTGATTGGAGATTGTTGTATAAGCCATGGCTGCTGTCGTAACAATTTATCCCCGTTTATGACATTCAATCTCTAACTCGCTCTATAATGAACAAAGAGAAGGAAGACACTAGGGGTAGTGGATTCCGTTATGATTAATAATAAGTAAAAGAATATGAGGTGCTGGAACACGTGGTGGTAATAACGTGTCCATCATGAAGTTATATAACAATGGGGATTGATTAAGGGGAACTCTACGTAATGATTCGGTTTTTTCGTCATTACATTCCAGTAAGTATTTTGTTGCTTATCGTCATTGAGGCGTTACTGCTGGTATTTTCGATTTATGCAGGCGTGTCATTTCGCTTTTTCGACACTGGCGCACCTATTCCTGAATCGCTGGGTCCACTCATGCCTCGGGCCATTGTATTTGCAATTGTGATGATCTTGAGCATGACGATCTTCGGTTTGTACGAATATTGGGAATGGGAAGGTGGCGTAAAAGGCATGCTGTTACGCCTTGGCGCGAGTTTCATGGTGGGGTTTATTGCCATGAGCGTTATTTTTTATCTTATGCCTGATTTGTTCCTGGGCAGGGGTGCGTTTACTTTTGCATTTATTTCTGCCATGACAGGGATCACACTGGCGCGTTTGATTATTTTTAAATGGGCTGATTTGAACGCTTGGAAACGACGAGTTCTAGTATTAGGTACAGGTAGCAGGGCAGCAAAAATAGATGCATTGATGAAAGAAGCATCGACGGGGCCCCGGTTGAATATTGTTGGGTATCTGCCATTGCAAGGTACGCACCATTATGTTGACCATTCAAAAATTTTAGCCGAGCAAGGTTCCCTTACTTCAATCGTAGAAAAATTTAACATTGAGGAAATCATTATCGCAGTGCGTGACAGGCGCGGGGGTGGTTTACCCATGGATGAATTGCTTGAATGTAAATTAAAAGGGATTAAAGTTGTTGAGTTATCTACATTTTTTGAAAGGGAAACAGGGCAGTTACAATTAGAATCACTTAGCGCGAGCTGGATGGTCTTGTCGGAAGGTTTCCAAAATGGACTGGCGCGTGATCTTATTAAGCGAGCGTTTGATTTATGTGTAAGTAGTATTATTTTGACTTTGTCACTGCCCGTCATGCTGATTACAGCAATATTAATATTAATTGAAAGTGGTTTTCCAATCCTTTACAAGCAAGAGCGGGTTGGGCAAGATAGTTCAATCTTCACGGTACTTAAATTTCGAAGCATGCGAGTTGATGCCGAAAAAGATGGAAAGCCGAAATGGGCTGTACAAAATGATGACCGAACGACAAGGATCGGTCGGATTATTCGTAAAGTTAGAATTGATGAGCTGCCCCAGATATTTAATGTATTGAAGGGGGATATGAGTTTCGTCGGCCCTCGTCCAGAAAGACCATTTTTTGTAGAAAAACTGGTAAAAGAAATTCCCTATTATTCCAGTAGACATAGTGTTAAACCGGGCATTACCGGATGGGCGCAAGTAAGAGCCAGCTATGGCGCTTCGGTTGAAGACTCATTGGAAAAATTACAATTCGATTTATATTACATTAAAAACCATGGCCTTTTCCTCGATTTGATGATCCTTTTCCAAACGGCGCAAGTCGTAATATGGGGAAAAGGGGCAAGGTGAACTCAATTGGCGGGCAATTTACTTAATGGAACTGAATATTGGCGTACTTAGCTATATCACGGGTGCGCTGGCTTTTCTATTTCTCACGTTTTCATTATTGACAGGATGGCAAGGCCGCTTCCAAGGCGTCTTGCTAGCTTCTGCATCGTTGGTATCAGCAATATGGGCGGGGGTTACGGCCTATGCGCTTTTTACCGGAAAATTTATTCCGGCCTGGATTAATGCATTAGAAATATTGCGGAATATTGCGTGGATAACTTTCTTCGCAGGTATGTTCGGAATCTCAAAAAATGCATTGATCAGGTCCAGTCGAAAATTTCAATTTATTTTGTTTAGCTTGCTGGGTTTTTGCGTTGCTGTATTGGCAGTGAGTATTTTTATCCACTCCGGAAACCGGGAACTGCCAAGGCAAATCTATTTTCTGACAGATATTGCCAGCAGGGTAGTGATGGCAGTAGCTGGAATGGTTTTAGTTGAGCAGGTATTTCGTAATACGCCTGTTGAGCAGCGCTGGGGGGTGAAATTTCTGTGCCTAGGTGTTGGTGCAATTTTTGCTTATGATTTTTTTCTGTACGCCGATGCTATGTTGTTTTGGCATATCGATGCCAATCTATGGGCAGCCAGGGGCGTAAGTAATGCGTTAATGGTACCGTTAATTTTTGTATCAGCTGCGCGAAATCCACAATGGTCTTTTGATGTGCATGTTTCCAGGCGGATAGTATTTCATAGCGCAGCATTGTTGGGTGCCGGAGTTTTCTTGTTGGTGATGGCAGCCGCAGGTTATTACATACGCGTGTTTGGTGGTAATTGGGGATCGGTGTTGCAAACGGCTTTTTTGTTTGGGGCGCTGGTATTACTCTTGTTAATGTTTTTTTCTGGTTCAGCAAGAGCAAGGCTGAAAGTTTTTTTGAGTAAGCATTTTTTCAGCTATAAATATGATTATCGAGAAGAATGGCTGAGATTTACACAGGCCCTGTCAGTTGGAGAAGCGGGAGCGAGGATTTGTGAAAGTGCACTTAAAGCAATTGCCGGGTTGGTAGAAAGCCCTGCTGGTGCCTTATGGATGAGGAAGGATGCAGGGAATTATGTACGATATGCGCACTGGAATCTACCCGTAGCAGAGGGGGTTGAATCGGACAATAGTTCACTTTGCGCGTTCCTCGAAAAGCAGCAGTGGGTAATCAATCTGGAAGAATATAAAAATACGCCGGAAATGTATCATGATTTAACCATTCCGGATTGGCTGTTGGCCGTACCCAGGAGCTGGTTGATTGTTCCGTTGATTTTGCATGAACGTTTGCTGGGTTTTGTGCTGTTAACGCACTCTCGCAGTCAAGTTGGCTTTAATTGGGAAGTGAGCGATTTGCTTAAAACCGCGGGTCGACAAGCGGCAAGTAACCTTGCGCAGATGCAGGCAACCGAGGCGCTGGTTGTGGCGCGACAATTTGAATCATTTAATCGCATGTCGGCGTTTGTGGTGCATGATTTGAAAAATTTGATCGCACAGTTATCCTTAATGGTAGCCAATGCTGAAAAGCATTGGAATAACCCGGAATTTAAAGATGACATGTTGAGTACCGTAGATAACTCGGTAGAAAAAATGAATAAATTGCTTGCGCAATTACGCAGCGGAAAAACAGAAGTAACAGGTAGGATACAGCTGGATTTGGCAAAGCTGCTAGAGAAGGTAGTGCAAGAGAAAGCGATTTACAAACCGTTGCCTGTGATTGAGCAAACAGAACCGGGACTTTTTGTTCTGGCCGATAGAGAGCGCTTACTTCGTGTAATAGGCCATATAGTGCAAAATGCAAGCGAAGCGACACAATATGACGGTTGGGTTAAAATCAGGTTGGCGCAGCAGGACGGATGTGCGATGATTGCTGTTCAGGATAATGGTAAGGGAATGGACGAACAGTTTCTTCGCGAGCGCTTATTCCGACCGTTTGATACAACCAAAGGATCTGGAATGGGAATCGGCGCACACGAATGTCAGGAATATATCCGGGAATTAGGTGGTCGTATCGAAGTGAGTAGCATCCTGGAGCAAGGAACCTTGTTCCAGATTATATTACCGTTAAATACAAAATCAGAGAATGACATAGCTTCATTACAAGGGGAAGGGGTGTGAGTTCAACGAAAAAAACGTTGCTGCTTGTTGAAGATGACATCGGTTTACAAAAACAGGTAAGGTGGAGTCTCGAAGGGTATGAACTTCTGGTTGCAGGAGATCGGGAAAGCGCATTGAATCAAATTCGACGCTTTGAACCGCCAGTTGCTATATTGGACTTGGGGTTGCCACCCGACCCAGATGGCGCCAGCGAAGGGTTAGCAACATTAGAGCAAATGCTTGCTCTGGCTCCTGGCACTAAAGTAATCGTGGTGACTGGAAATCAGGATCGTGAAAATGCTGTTCGTGCAATTGGACTTGGTGCTTACGATTTTTATCAGAAACCATTTGAACCTGAAATGCTTTCCCTGATTATAGGGCGTGCTTTTCGATTGCATGATCTTGAGCAGGAAAATCGCAGATTATTGGCAAACCATCAAGAATCCCCAATGCAAGGTATCATCAGCGTTGACCCGCAAATGCTCAAAGTATGTCGAACCGTCGAAAAAGTTGCGCCTTCCGATGCCACAGTTTTACTTTTAGGTGAGAGCGGGACGGGTAAAGAGTTGCTGGCAAGATCTCTCCATGATTTGAGTACCCGACTAAACCAGAAATTTGTTGCAATCAATTGTGCCGCTATTCCAGAAAATTTGTTGGAAAGTGAGTTGTTTGGATACGAGAAGGGTGCCTTCACAGGAGCGACGAAGCAAACTATCGGCAAGATTGAATATGCCAATAGCGGTACATTGTTCCTTGATGAAATTGGTGATTTGCCCATGTCTTTACAGGCTAAATTGTTACGTTTTTTACAGGAGCGTGTTATTGAAAGGCTGGGCGGGAGAGGTGAAGTCCCGGTAGACGTGCGAGTAGTGTGTGCAACACACCAAAAATTGCATGAACAAATAAAAGACGGTCGTTTTCGTGAAGATCTTTTTTACCGCATTAGCGAAATTACGGTCAATATCCCGCCCCTTCGTGATCGCGAGGGAGACCCAACATTATTAGCCCATGCGTTTCTGGATAAATTCAGTCAGCAGCAAGGCAGGGCTTTAAGAGGGTTTTCCCAGGATGCGCTGACTGTGATCGAAAGTCATAACTGGCCAGGAAATGTCAGGGAAATGGAAAATGTCATTAAGCGCGCTGTCATTATGGCTGAAGGCTCACAGATAAGTGATGCAGATCTTGGATTGACACATTTTGAAGGTGAAAGCGAGCCTATTAATTTAAGACAAGTCAGGGATGAGGCCGAGCGAAAGGCCGTAGTCAGGGCAATGGGTCGGGCTAACGGCAATGTGGCACAAGCTGCAGAATTATTAGGCGTAAGCAGACCGACACTTTATGATTTGGTTAGTCGTTATGGGTTGAAATAAAAAAGCTCTTTCTTAACTGTGTGCAAAATATCAAATATAACAAGGCAAAATAATGCTATCACCCCAAAAAATTAAAACACCATTTCCGTCCCTTCTAACGGCGCTTGTTTTTTCCGCACTTATAGGGATTGCGGGGTGTAATAAAGGTGAAACCAGTGCGAAATACCTCCAGGAAGCTCAAACTTTGTATAAGAGTGGACAAAGCAAAGCAGCCATTATTCAGCTAAAAAATGCTTTGCAGAAAAATGCAGAAAATGGGGATGCCAGATATTTATTAGGAAAAATATACAATGAAACGGGTGATCTTTCGGCTGCAGAAAAGGAGCTACGAAAAGCACGCCAGCTAGGTATAGATCCAAATAATGTGCAACTGCTTCTTGCGGAGATTTTACTCAAGCAGGGAGAGTTCAAACAATTACTAGATGATACTTCTACTTCAGAGCGAAAGGGAGAGGCAGGCGCAAAAATTTTAACGCTAAGAGCAAATGCGCATCTAGCTTTAGGAAAGCAAGATGAAGCAAAGGCAGAGCTAGAGGAGGCAATTAAGCAGCAACCTGATAATGCCGAGGCTTATCTTGGGAAGGCACGATTAGCTGTCGCAGCAAAAGATATTGTCGAAGCCATGAAGCAAATCGACATCGCATTGGAAAAATCTCCCAAAAACATAGAAGGTTGGCTGATGAAGGGTGATCTGCTGCGAATGCAATCAAACTTAACAGGTGCCATGGCTGCTTATCAGCAAGTAGTAAAGATTGAAGCAAATAATGTTACAGCTCATATTGCACTTGCATCCATGTACCTGGCGGCCAATAAGTTGGAAGAGGCGAGCAAAGAAATTCAAGTGTCGCGCAAAGTTGAGCCGAAAAACTTGCTGGCAAAATATATGGCGGCATTACTTGAGTTTCGACAGGCAAAATATTCGGAAGCAAGAGATGAGCTTCAGCAAGTGTTAAAGATTGCCCCAAATCACATGCCAAGCGTACTGCTTTCAGGGGCAATCAGCTTTGCACTGGGTACTTATGAACAAGCCGAATCTGACTTGGGCAAATTTCTGAATCAGTTTCCCAACAATATCTACGCCCGCAAATTGCTTGCTGCTACTTTGCTAAAAACCAAGCAGGCTGAGCGGGCATTGAACACCCTTAAGCCGGCATTAACCGGCGAGATAAAAGATCCTCAATTGCTAGCCCTTGCAGGTGAAGTTTATATGGCAATGAACGATTATGGCAACGCAACAGAATATTTCGAGAAATCAGTAGCGATTGATCCCAAGAACACAGCCTTACGAACCGAGTTGGGTGTTAGCCGTCTCGCCAAGGGTGATACGGCGCATGCAGTGGCGGAACTGGAATCGGCTGCTGGAAATGATCCCAATCAGCATTCGGCAGATATCATGCTAGCGCTGACTTACCTGGGAAAAAAGGATTTTGATGGATCATTAAAAGCGATTGCAGCCTTAGAAAAAAAACAACCTGACAACCCCATTACCTTTAACCTTAAAGGTGCGGCCTATTTGGGAAAAAATGATACGGTAAATGCGCGCAAGAGTTTTGAGCATGCATTGGCCTTAAAGTCTAATTATGTCCCCGCAGCCATGAATTTGGCTCAACTGGATATAAAGGACAAAAAACCGGAATTAGCACGCAAACGCTTTGAAGCGATATTGGCAAAAGACAAAGATAATCAGCAAATTATGCTTGCGCTAGCAGTGCTTGCTGCAGGGAGTGGACAGGAAAAGGAATATGTAAACTGGCTGGAGAAAGCAATAAAAGCCAATCCAGAGGTTCTTAAGCCGCGGGTGCTCTTGGCAAATTACTATTTACAGAAGAGAGAGCCACAAAAAGCATTAATGCAAGCTCGGGAAGCACAAACTTCAAACCCCAAAAATCCAGAAGCGTTGGATTTGCTTGGTTCAATGCAATTTGCTGCTGGGGAAAAAGATAATGCTTTGGCAACTTACAAAGGTTTGGTCGGACAGTTGCCAAAATCTCCACTGGCACTATACAAACTTGGTTCAGTCCAATTTGGTATGAACGATTCTGCCTCCGCTGAAGCTTCTTATATTAAAGCACTTGATATGAAGTCTGATTATATAGAACCAAAGGTTGCACTGATCGCACTCTATGTAAAAGGGGCAAAATACTCAGACGCAATGAAGTATGCTCAGCAAGTACAAAAACAGCTTCCAAAAGCCGCGCTCGGGTTTAGTCTCGAAGGTGGGGTGTTCATGGCACAGAAAGAATACGGCCAGGCAGCAAGCGTATATGATAAAGCCTTTAAGTTGGAAAAGACTAGTGAATTAGTAATTAACGCACACCGATCAAAAGTACTTGCAGGAAACGTGAAGAGTGCCGAGAGCCAGATTCAACAATGGTTAGTTGAACATCCTGATGATCTGCCAACCCGCGCTTACCTGGCTGAAAATTACATGCAACATTCGCAAAACAAATCAGCGATTCCACAATATCAGTTTATCCTGCAGAAAGAGCCTAATAATTTGCTTGCACTAAATAATCTAGCCTGGCTTTACCAGCAAGAAAAAGATCCGCGTGCAGTTGAAATGGCAGAAAAGGCTTATAAGTTGCAACCAGAAAATATAGCGATTACAGATACACTCGGCTGGATTTTAGTCGGCCAAGGTCAAGCTGACCGCGGGATTAAATTATTACAGCATGCATTGTCGAAGAAGCCTGATGCGGGTGAGATACATTGGCATCTGGCGTATGGATATTTTCAGGCGGGTAACCGGGAACAAGCTAAAAAAGAACTTAAAAGGTTGTTTGACAGTCATTTAAGCTTCTCAGAAGAAGGAAAGGCACGCGAACTGCTCAAACAGTTGGGAGGGTAGATAAGAATGCCATCCTGTTAAAAAGTGAAGATTGAAGAAATATAAAAAAATATAAAATATATGGGGTGACCATGCGATATTTTAGTCGGTTGAATTTTATAGTATCAGTTGCAATAGTTGGATTGTTGTCTCTTGGTGGTTGTGGCAGCAACCAAACTTCTGTTGAGCATGTGGCAAATGCTAAAAACTATTTGGATAAAGGGGAATATCGCCCAGCGCTCATTGAATTAACCAATGCAGTGCAAAAGGATCCTAAGTCAGTAGAAGGACGTTGGCTACTGGGGAAGGTTGCATTAAATATTGGGGAAAATGAGCGAGCAGAAAAAGAAATCAGAAAAGCTATGGAACTCGGGTTGTCCCGCTCGGCAGCACTTCCAATCTTGGTTAAGTCCATTTTGCTTCAAGGGGATATGGATCGGGTAATAAAAGAGTCATCCGAATTGCCAGCTGATATGCCTCAAGCTGAAAAAGCTGCAACCTTAGCCCTTCGCGGCCAAGCATTAGTCATGAAAGGTAAATTAGAGCAGGCTAGACAAGTACTTGATGAAGCACTTGCAACCAAGAGTGATTCTGGCCCTGTACATCTTGGAATCGCCATACTCAATGCATTTAATCGAAACTACGATGCAGCGCGTAGCGAGCTTGATTTAGCGATTAAGGCTGATCCAACTGCTCCTGAACCCTGGAGTGTACTTGGTGATCTGGAGTTGGTGCAAGGACATGCAGCCGAAGCGGAGAAAGCATTCACTGAGTCGATCAAGGTTCGAAAAGTGACCAGTTTAGAGTTGGCGAGACGCGCGCTGGTGCGCATACAGCTTAAAAAATACAAAGAGGCTGCGACTGATATTGAAACACTCAAAAAAGATGGGTGGAAAGATCATCCCTATGTGAGCTACGTGAGTGGATTGTCTTATTTTGCGCAGAACAAATATCCAGAAGCGTTATCCGCGTTTGAGTTAAGTTACAAAAATGACCCAACATTTATACCTAATCAGATGTATCTGGCAACTACACACTTTCGCCTTGGACACATGGAACAGGCCCTTGGTTTAACCCAAAAACTGATTGCTCAGATGCCTGGCTCCTCTGGCGCCAAGCGGCTGCTTGGCGCGATACAGATGAGTCAGGCAGAATATGGCGCTGCGCGTGACTTGCTTCTTAGCACATTGAAAAATAAGCCGGATGACATTGCTACTCTAAACATGTTAGCTAATTTGTATCTTTTGGAAGGCAACGCGAATCAGGCTTTGGAATATGCACTGAAAGCCGTATCAATTGATCCAAAATCTAAACAATCACAAGATTTGGTGATGACTGCCAAGCTGTTGGCGGGACAAAAGCTGGATGAGGGCGTGGGCACTACCGATGATGCCTATTCACGAAATTTACTGCTTGCGATAGCAAGTTTTAAGCAAAGTAATCATGCAGAAACCCTCACGCGTGCAACCAAATTGCATGAAAGTAATCCAGACAAAGTCGACCCTTTAAATTTGATGGCTGCATCCCATCTTGCTCTAAATCAGTGGGAAAAAGCTAAAGTCGAGCTTGAGCAAGTGCTGAAACTCAGTCCAGGTGATGTTTCTGCTACACAGAATATTGCCAGGATCGAAGTCAGGATCGGTGATCCAAAAAAGGCGGTGCTTTTACTGGAGCCGATCGTGAAAGCGTATCCAAAGGATGTGGTGTCTGCCTTGATTCTTGCAGACGCAAAAGTACGTGCAGAAGGTGTTGCGGCCAGTGTTCAGGTACTGGAGCAAGCAGCTAAAAATATTCCTGGGGATCAGGCTATCCGGATTCAGCTTGCTAAAACATATTTGCAGATGGGTCAGGCCAATAAAACCTTGGAAATTACACGTAGTGTAAGTGATACACAGTTTCAGCAACAGCCAGCGTTATTGGAGTTGCATGGTAAGGCACTCATGGTAAGTGGTGACGCTGCTGGAGCGAGAGCGGTGTTTGAAAAAATGGCAAAACGTTATCCTAATTCCTCGCCAGCACATTTTTATTTAAGTGACAGTATGGCTTCAAGTGGTAATTCCGTTGGAGCACGAAAAGAATTGGAACGCGCATTGCAACTGGATCCTAAATATTTGCCAGCGCGTGTGGGCGAGATCAAGATGCTTGTGCAACTAGGGCAAACCAAGCAGGCAAAAGAGGCCATATCCAAATTGCACAAAGACTTTGGCGAGCGCACAGAGGTACTAGGGATTGATGGTTGGTTCTCGCTTGGGATCGGTGATTATGCTGCTGCTGAGAAAATTTTCACAGTAGCCCTGAAACAAAAACCAGATCAGGAGTTGTTGATATTGCTTACCCGAAGTTTGTGGTTGCAGAAAAAAACGGATCAAGCGTTTATTGTGATGAAGGACTGGTTAAAAGATCATCCGGACGATTCAGAAGTGCTTCTCTCATTAGGAGAGGCTTACCTGAGCGTTGGAAAGGAAGCTGATGCGATAGCGACTTATACGCAGATAATTAAACTCTATCCTAATTACGTTCAGGCATTGAATAACCTTGCATGGCTATTACGCGATAAATCTCCAAAACAGGCGTTTGAGTATGCGCAACGAGCTTATCAATTAGCGCCAAAAACGCCTGTCGTATTGGACACATTAGGGATGTTAACGCTAAAAAATGGCGATATTAGCGGCGCAGCCAGCTTGTTACGAGATGCAGCAACTAAGGCACCCGGTGATGCACAGATTCAGCTACATTTGGCACAAGCTTTGGTTCAGCAGAAACGATCAGAAGAGGCTAGACGCGTCCTTGATGTGGTGGTTAAAAAGGAACCCAAAACACAATCAGGCAAGGAAGCTCAAGCTTTGCTAGATAGCATAAGTGCTTCCAAAAATAAATAATAAATCAGCGTAAACTTTATGGTGTATTAATAGCTGTAAATTTCAGCCTTCTTAATATTACGGGTTGCGCTTGAATTGATTCTTCAGATTGCCATTAAAGGTGTTGAGGCTATCACTTTTAATGGCAACAAGTAAAATCAGTCGTCCGATTGAATCCAGACATATATACGTATGTTGTAAATTTTTTCGACAATTAGTGTATGTTAATGTTTTGTAATAAAATTAAGTGAATCGCTCCTGTCTTTTTCAAAAAATTCATTCAACTGGTTTTGTCTGGTATTAATTGGGTATTTTTTAATACTCATTTATCTACGAAGATTTCTAGCGTGAAATAATTCTAACCACGTAGTTGAACAGACAGGCAGAGTACAAATGCCTATCGGACTGCAAGATGTGTAGCTTATTTGTTGGGTATGTGAGGTGAAATGCTTAGACTTAAGTTTACAAGCAAGCCTGGTTATGAATCAATGATTCGGTATTTCTATTTGGATATAGAATATAAAAAAAGGCGCAGCCGAAGCTGCGCCTTTTCATAAACAATGTTTAATTACGCATTGTTTTTACGGCGGTAAGCCAAACCCATTCCAAGTAGTCCAATGCCTAACAGAGACATAATACCTGGCTCTGGCACTCTGGATAGAGTCGTACTTTTCTTCTCAGATAAGGTAAAGGTATAGTTACCTGATCCCATTAGTCCGATGAATGTTAGGAAAGAACCAGAATTAACTAAAGCACTGGAAGTGCCATCAGTACTGGTAGCAACACTTGTATTCAGTGAGAATGGGTCAAGTTGTTCGGAGCAGGAAAAGCTCGTGCCAACTGTGACACAACCTGTTGTAGCGCTACCATCTGGATTGTAAAGAACGAAATCGGCTGGATTGGAATCATTAGAAATCTTTAATTCCGTGTTCATTGTGCCGGTAGCTTGATGCGCTGCACCTGCTGGGTCATTAATAGATGCCAGCATGTTTTGAATAGCATCAAATGCTATCATCAGTGTACCTGCTGCTGTTGTGCTGAATTGGAAGGTAAACTTGGTGATGGAATCAATTACTGATGCTGCTGCTGCTGCAGTACCGGTCTGCAACTCAGATTCAGCAATGTTTCTGGTATGAGTAGATGCATCACCTGCAACAGAAGCAGTGTAAAGTTTGCCGTCGGCGTTGGCGTATTGACCAGCACCTGGACCGTTAAAGGTAAAAGTATTTTCACCTTGAATCGTTGTGCTACCAGCCGCATTAACAACTAATGGGTCAAGTCTGTTGCCAGAAGCACCACAAGACGTAGCGCCCCCAAATATGCCTGAACAAACCTTTGTGTCGGCCGCTGTTGGGCCGTTATTCAGTGATGCAGTATTTTGGCCGGAAAAGGTGTAGTTACCAACTTTAACGCCTGTTGTATTAACAACAGGCGTTCCACCAGGGCCAGTGAACGTAACTGGCAAGATTACCAAGTTGCTGATATCAAGATAGGAGCGGGCATAAACGCTCGCTGCAGCCTGGCTAGCAGCGCCAATTGTAAGTGCAGTTAAAACAGCTGCTGCAATGGTTGTTTGTCTCATGTTCATGGTTTTGACCTCCAATTAAAATTAATTCGGTTTGATGTTTTTTTACATCATTAATAATTTAGCGGCAGTTACTGAGCCTCTTGCAATAAATAATAAGCAAGAAGCAGGCCAGAAAAAAATATTTATTTTAAAACAATATGTTATTGGTTTTTAAATATTTATAAGAGGGCAGAGTGTAAAAAATTTCGACAATTTTGAGGTGTTTAAATCGAGTTTATTGGCATTTATTTTTTTATTCCTACTCCGTAAACAAAATCTCCGCCATATTTTTCAGTTGTCTTAGTGCCGACTTGGATACCTAGTCGTTCCAGCTCATTGATAAACTCAGTTCCGCTAAATCGATTTTCTACTGGATGTACCATAAACGTTTGATATGACCATTTTTCCAGCGCATGGCTGGTAACTTCCTGGAAAAAAAAACGCCCTCCAGGTTTGAGTACACGGTGAATTTCCTTGAGTGCATCCTGCCATATCGGTACATGGTGAATAATGGCAAAATCAAATACAGCATCGAAAGACTGATCTTCTGCCTGGATAGCCGTTACGTCGCCTACCGTGAGAGATAAGCGGTCTGCCGGATATTTCATTAAACGCTTACGGGCCAAGCGCACCATATCCGGGTCCAGATCCATGGCCAAAACAGAACTTGCACCGAAGCGATTCAGTATTTGTTCAGTGCCTACTCCTCGCCCACAACCTACTTCCAACACTTTCATACCTTCAGTGCGACCGCCAAGTCGCTCAAGCAATGGGACTTCATACCAAATTTGAAATGCAGCGCGGATGGGGTTATTCATCAGCATTTTTTCAACCCAATTCATTTTCATGGTGCTCTCCCTTTAATATCCAAGCGGATGGGTTTGGTTGTTGGACTTAAATAGCAGGTTTGCGCAGGATGACAGCGGGTTCATAGGCAGATGGAAAAAAATACCCAAAGAGCCCATAAAATAGAAGCATTGGCTTTCGAGGAACGATGCTGGCTGATTTTGGGTCCAGGGCGGAATCCAGAGTGTGGCCCAGTTCCCGGTTGAATTCGTCTAGAAAGCGGTAGTTTGAGAAAGGCATCAGGGTATCCATATAAGAACGGCGATATGCATTAATTAGTTCCATCCCTGTTTCTTTGGCAAGTTGGCGCAAACTTTCCTGAGTGATAATGATGCGATGGAATGGTTGGTGCAAGCGCATGATGTGTGGCTCAAGATCGTTCATGTTAACCGGTTCAGAATCAGCTGTTCCAAGATAAAGCAGCCCCCCTGGTTTGACTAATGATGCACACTCTTTGATTGTGGCACGTGGATCAGGTACATGCTCAATGACATCATTTGCTACAACACAATCAAATAGAAGCTTATTTGGTAATTGCTTGTATTCCTCGACAAAAGGGTCGTAACCAACAATATTATGATAGCCATTTTCTTTCAGGAATTGCAGGAATACGCCGTTCCCGCAACCATAATCCAGTATGGATGCGGATTTTCCACTAAGCCCTGCATTTTTAAGACGTTTTAACAGGTTTTTTAATGTCCCGCGGGCATAAATGTCGAGTTTGCGCTTATTAAGTGGGTAGTCATGGTAGATATCGGCAAAATCAACTGGATCTACATTATGTATGCTATGGCACTTAGGACACTTCCAGAGGTGGAACATCTGATCACGAAAACGTATTGTATTACCACGGCATGAGCCCAATTCATTTGGACCTGGATTTTGAGTGTGGTGGTCGCATATTGCACAAACATAGCTATTCATGAATAAACCTTGCGTCAAATTGAGAGGTTGAATATTTTGTTCATACTAGCACAGTGATTGTATAACTCGCGCTACCCTCAGCGCATTCGCAGCAATGGTGAGACCTGGATTAATACCGCCACTTGAGGGGAAAAATGATGCGTCGACAATATATAGATTGTCTACTCCATGAGCTTTGTTGTTTTTGTCCAGGACGCTTTTGGTAGGGTCGTCTCCAAATCGACAAGTTCCACAGACATGAGCTAAACGCTCATTGTTTTCTGCTTGCTGAATCAGCAATGGTTTGAAGGGCTTGAATAAATGATGCATTTTATTTCGCATTTGTTCGATCCGCTTCAATTCGCCTGGATGAATGTTGTAAAACAATTGCAAATGGCCGGTGCTTTTGTCAATTTCCACCCGATTGTCCGTATAAGGGAGATCCTCAACTACGGAAGCTAAAATTAAGCGGCGAGGCAATATATATGCCAGATATTTTTGGATTATTGGTTGAATTAGCTTGTAAAAAATTCCGACAAATGGTAGCGGGCCATGCTGTAAATCGTGTCCGAGAGATTCCGCAAGCAGTTTTGCGGGAGGTAATGCCCCGAAAGATTGAACTGAACCCAGTTTTTCGCTTGCTGAAAAATAAAAGTCGTTGAAGGCCAGTTCCTTGAATCTGTTGTCAGCAATACCACGAGTTTTGAGATTGAGCAGGTGTAAATCAACATAATGACGCATTAAATTTTTGCCAACCATACCGGAGTTGTTGGCAATCCCCTGCGGCCAAAGGGTTGAAGCGGAATTCAAGAGAATGCCCGGGGTGTAAAGCGCACCAGCGGCTAAAACAACAATCATGGCACGCAGGGTAAATGTCTCGTCATGCCGCTTACAGACCACACCTGTTATGTTCGTGGCCGTAGCTTCCAGCCTTATGACCTGGCATTCATCAAGGAGCTGAGCGTCAAATTTTTCAAGAGCTGGGGTCAGGCAAACGCGGTTGCTATCGTTTTTACATTGCAAAGGGCAAAGGAAGCCTTGGCAACAGTTGCAGCCTTCTTTAAATTCACAAGCAAGGGGCAAGCGATAGGGATGATACCCTTTCACTTTCAGAAACTCGAAAAGCGCGTGGCTTCCTTTTGTCATTGGAGGCGGCTTCTGATACAGCGGATTGAAATGACGGTCACGCAGGGGGTCGACATCCCCTCGAATTCTGAATAGTGCTTCAGCTTCATTATAATAAGGGGCAAGCTCATCGTAAGTGATGGGCCAGGATTCTGGCAGGCTGCTATCTGTAGCTAGCGGATGGTTAGCGCGAGGGGTGAAATCTTGAGGGAAAAAACGTTCCAGCGCCATACCATATAATGCAGTTGAACCACCCGTGCCAGCACCTATAAACGGAACATAACTTTTGGGGTTAGCCGTGCTTCGGTCAGTCACTATTTCCCAGTTACGACCAGCATCAGCTAATAGCGGTTGATGAATGGGTTGCGGTACAGAGGGTGGATTGAACTGCTCTTCGGGGTAGAGGCCTTTAAGTATTGTGGCGGCATCCTGAAATTTGCCTTTCTCGCAAAAAAGCACGCGCTTCCCCGCTTTGGCCAGTGCGTGACCAAGTGTGGCTCCACCCATACCTGTACCGACGATGATGACATCCCAGTGCTGATTTGTGAATTTTTCTAACATGAATTTTAATGTTATATCATTTCTATTGATAATAGGGTACGAGTAGACCAAAGTCTCATATTGTTCGACAATTGCACTTTATTAAGCAATGCTACTGTGCAAACATAATGTTGTATGATGCGTTAGATGTACTAATGGTGTGTTTTTATAATATATGGCGCTTATTCTAAAATAGTTCAAATTTCGACTCTGCAATCTTTTAATAACGCATTCAGATATTGTGTTTGAAGTCTGAGCGTATCTAAAAATAAGTATTGGTAAGCCATGATTAATTTGTTGATTGCTGCGCGTAATCTCACTCGAAATCGCCGCCGAGCAATGGCTGCTTTGCTTACAGTTGCTATTGGTGTCACTTCCCTGGTGCTTGCTGATGGCTTTATTCAGTGGATTTTTTGGGCGATGCGTGAAGGTACCATTCAGTCGCAGCTAGGTCACATCCAGGTCGTGCGCCCAGGCTATCTCAATGCGGGCGTTGCAAATCCCTATGCTTTTATTTTGCCGGAGAAATTGCCCCAGCGTAGTGCAATTGAATCTATGCCGGGTGTTGTTCTGGTCGCCCCCCGCTTGTCAGTGACGGGGCTTGTTAGTCATGGCGAAACAACAGTCGCTTTTGTAGCTGATGGTGTTGATCCGAAAAAAGAAGTGAAGCTAAGTAAGGCGCTTCATATTGTGGATGGCCATGATTTAACCAGTTTGACGGCCAAGGAGGTTTTGTTGGGACGCGGATTGGCGCGAAGTCTGAATGTGAAGCCGGGTGATACCGTTGCATTACTGGCTACGGCTTCTGGCGGCGGTATGAACGCTGTAGAAGCAAAAGTTACAGGGATTTTTACCAGCACAAACAAAGCCTATGACGATGCAGCTTTAAGGTTGCCTATCGGGCTTGCGAACTCATTGTTGCGTGTTAGCGGAGCACATGCATGGTTGGTTCTGCTGAATGAAACTGATCGTACGGATGCGTTTCTTGCGCAGTTCCGAGCACGCTTTCCTTTAGCAGATAATAAGCTGGAATTCGTGCCATGGTACCAACAAGCGGATTTCTACAATAAAACGGTAGCCTTGTTCTCCAAGCAGATGAATGTATTGCGGCTGATCATAGGTTTTATTATTGTACTGAGTATTTCCAACATGCTGGTAATGAACGTGCTTGAACGCACGGGCGAGATCGGTACCCTTCTGGCTATTGGCTTTAAACGAAAAAAGATTCTCCGGCTATTTGCCATTGAAGGAATTTTGCTGGGGTTTATTGGGGCTACGTTGGGATTGGTAATTGGTTACGGATTGGCTGAGCTGATCTCAGCTATTGGCATACCTATGCCCCCGCCGCCTGGTATGGAAAGAGGGTTCACGGCAGAAATACGGGTGACATTAAATGTAGTAATGAATGCGTTTCTGATTGCGTTTATAACTACCGCTCTTGCAGGCTTGTATCCAGCATGGAAGGCGTCTCGCCTTCAAATTATTAACGCTTTGCGACATAATATCTGAGGACTGCGAAAGCCCTATGTTAAAGCTTGCCTTCCGCAATATCTTCCGTAATCGCTTACGCACTTCGTTGACACTGGCGGCCATTATCACGGGTGTGATTGCCATTATTATCAGCGGCGGATTTGTTGAAGATGTTTTTGTACAGTTACGTGAGTCAACTATTCACTCTCGGATTGGGCATATTCAGATTTTTCGGAATGGATTTGCGGATTCTGCGCAAGGTGATCCTTTGAAGCACGTAATTACGCAGCCCAAAATAGTGCAAGACGCCGTTCAGTCTATTCCGCATGTGAAGGCTGTGATGAGTCGGGTCAGTTTTTCTGGATTGGCTAATAATGGCCGTGCTGATTTACCCATTATTGGCGAAGGCGTGGAGCCAGGCAAGGAGGCACGCTTGGGTACCTCAACAACGATTGTTGCGGGTCGCTCTTTGCAAGAAAAAGACACATTCGGGATGGTAATCGGTGAAGGTGTTGCTGCGGCTTTGAAGTTGAAGCCCGGTAGTTTTGTCACCTTGATGGTGAATACACGGGAAGGTGCGCTGAATACGCTTGAATATGAGGTTGTCGGTGTTTTTAGAACATTTTCAAAGGATTATGATGACAGGGCTGTAAGGATTTCGCTGCCAGCGGCTCAGGAATTATTGTTTACCCAGTCGATACATAGTGTGGTTGTATTGCTGGACGATACCAGTAAAACAGACTTGGTTGCAGCTGCTGTCAGAGCCAAGCTGGCTCCCCTTGGATATACAGTAAAACCCTGGTATGAACTGGCCGATTTTTATCAAAAGACAGAAGCCCTTTACAGACGCCAGTTTGGCGCATTGCAGTCGATTATACTGGTCATGCTGGTTTTGAGTGTAGCCAGCACCATTAATATGGTGGTGTACGAACGAACGGGTGAGTTTGGTACCTTGCTTGCAGTTGGGTTACGCCGAAGCCAGCTTTTTAAGCTGGTTTTGCTCGAGAATGCTTTGCTTGGCCTGATTGGGAGTTTTCTTGGCGTGGTTATCGGCATCGGGCTTGCTGTAACGATATCGGGTTTTGGCCTCCCTATGCCTCCTCCCCCTGGTTCAAATATTGGTTACATTGCTACCATTCGCCTGGTGCCGTGGGTAGTGGCAACGGCGATGCTGATTGGCGCGCTGGCAGCCATCGTGGCTGCGGTATTGCCAGCGCGCCGGGCTTCACGCTTATTGGTTGTGGATGCATTGCGCCACAACATTTAATCAGAGATGGGTGGCAGGTTGAATTGAAAATGGGCGCTTACAGGCTTCAGACAATACAGCCAGCATTTAACGACTCAATTTTTTTAAATAATCTTTGGTAAATATTTTATCAGGCAGATCTCTGACAACCATGTTGTTATATTCAAGCACCGAACGCCGGCCACGTCGTAAAGAATCTTCTATGATAAGTTTGGTTGGTCTTGTTTCACCTCCCAGCGGGAGAAATTCCTGGTAGTAACCTGTTTTAAGGAGGCGGCCAGAAAGAGCGTAAAATTCCGCTTTATATGGTCGATTGTTTTTTGCGTTTACCCAGAAGAGTACTTTGCGATAAGTCACGCTATTGTCAACAGCATCCAGCTGTAACACTTGATAGGATTCGTCATTGATTTTTTCTGACCGGAGAATTTTGGGATTGTAATCCCCTGTAAAATTAGCACGTGCCAAATCACCGTTTGCAACTTGCCCCGTTAACTTTTGCGATAGAGGTAAACGAATGGGCTGTGATAAATTGGGCAGAAAAGCCCACAAGTCGCGATCGCGCATCAGCAATATTTGCCCACGATCAATTGCAGGCGCAGTCGTTTGCACCAAGGTATGGCTGTTGCCTTTAGAGAGTATCCGGTAAGTGCGCACGTCTTCAGCCGTATCTGGTTCTGTTGTGGTGATCGTTACATCTACTTGAAATCCTTCGTCAGGGAAGCGAATACGATCTGCCCGTGTTAACGTTTCACGCGCGATATTGTCTTCACCGGTATTTTCAGCAGCTTGCGCAGGTTTGTATAAAAACAATAGCAGTAAGGCAATGAAAACCACCAATAATGGTTTTAGTCGAAAGTGCAAGACATGGGGAGTGGCTTCAGTTCGCTGTGTGTTGAAATGGAGAAAGCGGTTTACTGAATGAGAATCAGATGGAGTCATGACCATAAATTGTGTCCTGTTAACCCAAAACGTATAACTCAAGATTATCGGGTATTATATGACATATGTTGAGTGGGGTCATATTTATGCGTCGCATAAAACAAAATATTAAATTTTATCCGTGCCAGTTATCGATTTTGATAGCGAAGGGGTTAGCCTATGCCTAGCGTTTTGATAAAATTTAATCAACAGCTGTTAAAGCGCATTCGTCTGTATAAGGCAGATTTTAAAATTGGAAGGTCGTCGGAATGCCAGATTCAGTTGCTGGACAAAGGCGTTAGCCGTAGACATGCCCGCATAATTTGGGAAGATGGCCTGTTTTATCTGGAGGATCTTGAAAGCAGAAGCGGTGTGTTGTTGAATGGGGAAAAAATTAAGCGGAAGCAATTAAATATTGGAGATCATTTCGCTATTCACTTTTTTCAGCTTGAATTTGTTGATGACGATGAAAGTGCGGCGGAACCCACAGAAGCAATTATTGATATTCAAGCCATCAGTAAGGAGTATGCGCTTGGAAAGCAGACTGTTACGGCGCTGCGTGATGTCTCCCTTACAATTAATAAAGGTGAGTTTTTAGCGCTGGCAGGCCCATCAGGAAGCGGAAAATCGACGTTGCTAAACATGATTGGCTGTATTGATACGCCAACGTCCGGAAAAATCTTGCTTGATGGACAAGATATCAGTGGTAAATCACCTGATGCACTGGCGGATCTGCGGCTAAATAAGCTGGGTTTTGTTTTTCAGACTTTCAATTTGTTACCGGTTCTTTCCGCTTGGGAAAATGTTGAATATCCTTTATTGCAGCAGCGAGAGGTGACTAAAGCAGTGCGACAAGAAAGGGTAGCGCATTATTTGAAAGTAGTCGGGCTTGATCGATACGTGCATCATCGCCCTAATGAGTTAAGTGGAGGGCAGCGTCAGCGAGTGGCCATTGCACGTGCTCTTGCTACTCGTCCAGGCATTGTTTTAGCTGATGAGCCAACAGCAAATCTGGACCATAAAACGGGTGAAGGGATTCTTCGGCTAATGAAAGAATTAAACCAGGAAGAAGGTACGACTTTCGTCTTTTCTACCCACGATGCACGGGTGATGGAGATGGCTGACAGAGTAATTGAACTGGCCGATGGCCAAATAATGGACTAAGGGGAGCTCCGTGGAAAAAAAGGGTGGTTTTAATGATCGACGATTAAATCAGTCATCTTGGCTGGTTGGAACACTATTATTAGGTTTGTTGTTTGCAGCTGACCCGGCAACTGCGGCAGGAAAAGGCAAAGTCGAAGCCCAATCCATGGACGATCTCTTTGGAGACCCTGCACCTGAAGCCAAACAGCCCGCGAAAAAACCGGAATCGAATGTTCCTGCTGGCCATACGCAAGATAAGTCTACGGTTGCTGCACCAGCAACTGTTGTGCCTGAGGCGTCTGCGCTCAGGGCAACAGAAAACCTGAAACAGTCAGCGCCAGCGCCCCTACAGTTTACCGGGTTTTACCAAAACGATCTTGCTTACACTTACGCAGACAAAAAGCATTGGTCCCGATTCAATAACACTCTGGACCTTTCAACCAAAGGCCGTACTGCAGGTGGGGTGGCTTGGAAGCTGGGTGGCCGTGTAAATTATGATCCTATCTATGATCTGACTAATTATTACCCATCAGAGGTACGTAAAGATCAGCGCTTTGAAGCCATGGTTCGCGAAGCCTATGCAGATTTTTCAGCAGGAGATCTGGATTTTCGTGTGGGCCGGCAGCATATAGTCTGGGGTGAAATGGTCGGGTTGTTTTTCGCAGACGTGGTATCCGCCAAGGATATGCGGCAGTTTATACTGCCGGATTTTGACATGATACGCATTCCGCAATGGGCAGCGCGAGCAGAATATTTCAAAGGGGATTTTCATGCTGAAGGGGTGTGGATACCTTACATGAGCTACGATAATATCGGTAAGCCAGGAAGTGAGTTTTATCCCCTCAATCCCCCTACGGTGGCTGGCTTTCAAACGGTGATTGCTTCCGAAAAGCAACCAACGGGACTGAATGACGGTGCCTATGGCGCGCGATTGTCTTATCTCACCGGGGGCTGGGATGTTTCCGGATTTTACTATACAGCCAATGACCCCTCGGCTGCTTTCTCTCGCCAAATAGCGTTGTTACCAACACCTACCATTACCTATGAGCCTATTCATAAACGTATTCATCAAGTTGGTGGCACGTTGGGTAAAGATTTGGGGCCGATGTTGCTAAAGGCGGAGGTGATTTACACTAAAAATAAACTATTTAGCACAACAAATGCAGTTTATGCTGATGGCTTGGTGAAGCAGGATATGCTGGATTATGTAGTTGGGCTGGAATGGAGTTTTCCGAAAGAAACCCGATTTAACTTGCAACTCTTTCAACGTTGGTTTCCTGATCACGATGCAGGAATTGTGCCTCATACAACCGAAAGTGGTGTATCGATTCTTTTCAGTACACAGGCTTTGCATCCCAAACTGGAACCTGAGCTTTTGTTGATAAGGAGTTTGAATCGCAAAGACTGGTCTGCGCAATTTAAAGTAACCTGGAAAGTTGATGGAAACTGGCGTTTGGCAGCAGGCGCAGATATTTTTGAAGGACCTCCTACCGGGCTGTTTGGGCAGTATGACAACAAGGACCGTGTCTTTACAGAGGCGCGCTATAGTTTCTAAAGTTTGTCAGGTTTGCAGCAATTTCCTTCAAATTGGACTCTAGGGCAATGTTCCATATACCGTCAGGCAGGGTATGGTGGTGTGCTAAATCAAGGTCACTTATTCAAGCTAAGGGCTGGTTTATGGCCCTTTGTAACAAAGCCTCGAATTTTTCTTCCGGATGGCATTGTGCTATGAGATGCATTAAATTTTGTGCATTACTTGCCATTTCCCTATCTGAAAGGACTGCTTCAACTGCCTTTCTGATGCCTGAGACAGAAGTTTGACCGGCGCGAAGTAACTTTCCTGCGCCAGCATTTTGTACCATGGACATATTCAGATACTGATCCAGATTATTGGCAATTCCGATCATGGGCTTGCCTTCACTGAGTGCCTGGTAAGTCGTCGGGCTCCCCCCATTGCAGATTACCAGTGCAGCGGCAGCGGCAACTTTTTTACCAGGAACGTGGTCTGCTATATATATGTTATCAGCGTGCTGCGGAATATTCGTGCGGCCTGCTGTTGCAGCAACGAGCGATACCGGGAGGTCTTGTAAAGCCCGAATGATGAGGCCAAGCTGGTCGCTTTTTCCAGAACTTCCAAACGTTACATAGATGACAGGCCGGTCTTTGGGAATGGTTTCCCACCAAGAGGGCATGGCAATGCTGGGGGACCATTCAAGCGGGCCAATGTAGGTATGATTGGACGGCAAATTAAAGGTAGGTGAAATCTCTGGTATGTCAGCGTAAGCCGTATAGTCCCCATCAGTATAAATGTGCTGCAGATTGAAGCCAAGGGAGGGGAGTCCGTATTCTTTTCTTATTTTATTCAATGGGATGCTATGGAAAGCAAAAGCGATAGGACGGGCTATATTAAATAAAATTTGACCAAACCTGACGCCAAAAATTTTAGTGACAGGGAGTTCCGGGACAGGAAAGGGATGTTTACCATAAGGACTCCAGTAAGCATTGGTTAGCGCAATATAAGGCTTATTGGAAACACGGGCGCTGATGGATAAAGATAACCTGAAGTCACCAATAATTACATCCGGATTGAATTGTCTTATCAGATCAAGATCTTCTTTAACGTAATTACGCAATGTTTCGGTATTGTAAACCGGACTTCCTTTTGAAAGAGCGGTAAGAAACTGCTCACTGGGGATGGAAGTAATGTCTCGCCAGAGAAAGGGGATTTCCCCCATTAATGACTTGTATCGGGGGTGACTGGCAAAGCAAATTTCATACTTTTCGGGATCAAGCGCTGTAGCCAACAAGTAGGGCCTGGCTACATGAGCAAGGGTGACTGCCTCAGCAATAAACAGTACGCGTTTACGGGGCATTCTATTAGATTTTTCCAGGGCCAGAGGCAATCAATTTTTTCTCAAACGATTCGGAGCAAGTCTGAGTGAGCGTGCTTTGGGAGCAAGGCCAGCACCTATTCTACCCATGAATACGGCGCGGCGAGTGCTATTGCCTAGAAGATTTTTCAGTTGTTTTGCAAGGCTGATAGCGGTTTCCATTGCACCAGATGTTTGTGAAAATTGAATCTTCTGTCGGGTATAAGCCGCAAAAATTAGGGGGGTCATCTCCGGTTGTAACTGTAAATCCAGTTTGGTTGCAGTGAGCCAGAAACGTTGTAATGCCCGACCAGCACTTATATAGTCATCAATGCTTTCTGGTTCTTGCCTGGCAATCAAAGCAAAATGGGCGGCGCAGGCAATCCCGGGTATGAGATCGAGTTGTAAGCGAGGGGCCAAAGTGCCGGCCAAATATCGATTAAAAAATGAGACACGCTGCCAGCTTTGCATTACCCATCGCATAAGCCGGAGTGTAAGCGGGTCGAGACCCACTGCTTGATCTGGTACTTTATCCTCGCTATATTGTGAATTCCATTGAATCACGCTACGGTGCACTTCATAGGCTTCGGGAATGGTCAGCCGCAGTTTGGCGTTTGCAAACATTAGCTTGGCAGTGCTTAGCTTATTTGAAAACCCTTCTATCCAAAAAATCTGAAAGTCATTGCCCGCAGCCGCTTCCAACGCGTTTTTTTCTATTGGTGATAAACGGCGCATATGTAATGGCCGGCGTTGCACACTACGCTGAGTAATATAGGGAATCAGTTCATTCGGTTTTAGTTGAGAATTAAGTTCGAACTGCACGTCAATCGTCGGAGTGGTTTCAGGTAAGTTCAAGCGTCGCTGAAAAATAGCGGTTAATCCCTGACCGCTGGCGGCAATAGCGATTGTTTCAAGCAAAGCACCTATGGCAATTTGGCTCGGGTGGCCATCCAGGTCATAGACACAGTGATCACGGGTATCAAAACCATGTACGACCAAATGGTTGTCTGACACTTTCTCAAAACGCCATGGTTGCGTGTTGTCACCACTAGGGGCCCAGCGGGCCAGTTCTAGAATCGCCTCTAATTTTCCAGACATTTCTGTCATATACTTTATTTGGCCATAATTTTTCTGAAACGTTTTCTTGCCAGGGAGAGCGCAATGCGCTGTAACGGATGGTTATTGCCCCCCGGTCGCCAGGTGTGGGCCAGTTTATTTCGGTATGCATCGAAATGTGCGCCGAAGGGTGCTGTCCTGATATTTCCACGATTTAACAGTATTCTAAGGGCTTCAGTAGCAGCAACACCTGCGCATAGCTGACATCCCATAATACTAGAAGGGCCCCGTCGTTCAGCAAAGTTTACGCGGGAAGGATCGACTAAATATCCAAGTTGAAGTCTCGCCGGTGCTAGTCCGAGCATGAAACGTAGCGCTTTTTCTTCATCCGAATGGTTTCCCATTAGAAAATACTCTTCGAAGGTCATTTTGCCAGGAAGAAAGTTCAGCCATGCAGTACCCATGCCCAATGGTGCAGCTGTAATAGCTGGAATTCCCATTTCGGCACAGGCTTTAAAAGTAGCTTGGCGCGCAGAAAAGGCAAAAAAATCAAGTCCGTCTACGTATAGATCAACACCGCTTAAAAAATCTGACAAATTGTTTTTGTCTATTTTTTCAGAGAATATTTTAATATCGGCTTCAGGGTTGATGTCCTTGGTAAAATTAGCCATGACCTGTACTTTAGGCTGGCCCAATGTTGACATGGATGCGCCTGCTTGGCGGTTGAAGTTTACCAGGTCAAATTCATCAAAATCACCAATGTGGAAAGCGCCAATCCCCAGTCTGGCCAAAGTAAGGAGATGAATCCCCCCGACGCCACCCATGCCAGCGATAGCTATACGCTTATTACGTAAAATCTCCTGTTCCTGCTCGGTTACCCAGCCGATATTGCGAGAAAAAGCTTCTGAGTAGTTGAAGGTGTCGGACATAAGGAAATTGTAATTATCTGGAAGTGGTCATATGCGTATATGTAAAAAGGTTTCTATACTGCGGAACTATCCGGATTGCATTGCATTTTACGGTAGATAGTGGCTGTTCCTGAAACCAGCCAATTTAATCTTCGAAGCGTTATTTCATGGTTTTATGAGTTAACTGGCTGGAAATGAAGACTATCGTCATTCTTCCGTCAAATGGCATAACCCATCACGGGGTCTCCCGGCGAAGTCGCAGCGTAATCCCCAGTTCATCTTCGGGTGTAAAGAAATATGGGTAATATGATTTTTCACCTTTTGCCAAGTTCTTTTTCCCACCCAGTTCTGCAATTTTACGCGTAGCATGGTCGAGATCCAGTCTAAGCAAGATAGCTGGCGCGTTGACGCGCGGGCATGTTTTTTCTTCACCAAAATCTTCGAAACCAAGCATTTTTTTATAGAATAGAGCATGCCTTGGGTTTACTTCAATGACAAAATCCGTGCCGTTATGAATTTTTTTTCCATATATATAAGCAATGTGGAATAGGGAAGCCAGCACATCTTTGGAGCGAACATTCTGATCAACAGCTAATTTGGTCAGTTCACAAACAACGCGTCCAGAATTGCGGAGGCTGTCAACTTCTGTTTTGTACATGTCATCGACCATTAACCCCATTGGTGAATCGTAGCCCAAGGTTAACGTAGCCAGAATATGTTCATTGGCAGAAGCCACCAGCGTAACCCGGTTGGGTTCTTCGTTGCTTGTCGCGCCAGTTGCATAGCCGCGCCAAGAATACATTTTTTCAATTAACAGGCTTGCAGAATCCCGGCGGTCTTCATTGGTAGCCAACCGGATTTTAAATTTCTGCTGCTGAACCGCAACCTCATGTGTATTGGGTTGGTCAGGCTCAGAAATGCATAAATCTCTCAATCGATGTTCGGGCTCGAATGAAACAATGGTGTTTTGCCAATTATCTGCGTCGCGTTGATCTATAACCATTTTGTAACAATTGACCTCATTCTTTAATGAAGATTTATGTGTATTATAGACACACAGCGCATGAAATAGACCTATGCGCTTTTTGATGAATTTATAAATATAGCATTAATATTTTAAGGCGATTAATTTCTCGAACGTTTAGAGGGTTTAATATCGCAATAAAACTGAATACTGATTAAAATGCTTAGCTTAAATTCATTGTAACCCATTATAGCAACTCATTTTTATTTAATAAATAATTAGTTATGCAAAGTTATGCCCATAGCCAGACAGCGGATGCTGTCGATGTGACTCCGGAATTAAGTCGTTTTCAAGTGCATTCGAAGGCGGAGGTGATTTTTATCCTTCAGTCTATTATGCATAAAAATGAAATAGTTACTGCATATTTTAATCATGGTAGTGTTTTCATTCTGACCAGTATTCTGCAAATTGATAAAGTACAAAATACCGTTATTTTGGATTACGGGGTAAATGAAGAATTGAATCGTAAGCTGATGGATAGTATGAAAATTATTTTTGTCACAACCCATGACAAAGTAAAAGTACAGTTTAGTGCTAACCAGGTCAGTAAAGTAACTTACCAGGACCGTAACGCTTTTAGCATAAAGCTGCCGGACACTTTGCTGAAATTGCAACGACGCGAATATTATCGATTGATCACACCCATTATCAATCCTGTGCGATGTATTGTCCTGGAATCGGATGGCCATAGAATTGATACATCTATAGTGGATATCAGTTTGGGGGGGGTGGGTCTTTCAAATTGGCCTGCGGAACTGAGCCCAGAGATTGGAGCGGTATATCTGGGGTGCAAGATAGCGTTACCTGAGATTGGTGCGGTGACATGTACTATTGAAGTGATGTCCGTGCTGGACATCACCCTTCGGTCAGGCGCCAAATCAAAGCGCTATGGCTGTCAATTTATTGATATGCCTGCGAGCATGCAAGCATTGATTCAGCGCTATATCATTAAACAGGAGCGAGAACTCAGGGCTAAGCTCGGGGAAAGTTAACTTTTTCCTTCAGCCAGCCAATTGGCAACATTCAAAGCATAGTATGTCAGGATGCCATCAGCCCCAGCGCGCTTGAAAGATAACAGGGATTCAAGCACACTCGCCTTTTCATTAAGCCACCCATTAATGGCAGCTGCTTTGAGCATGGCATATTCGCCGCTTACCTGATACACAAAGGTAGGGACTTTGTATTCGTCCTTAATTCTTCTCACGATATCCAGGTATGGCATGCCTGGTTTCACCATGATCATATCCGCACCTTCCTCAATGTCCAGCCCTGCCTCCCAGAGGGCTTCATTTGAATTTGCGGGATCCATTTGGTAAGTGTGCTTATTGCCACTGCCCAGATTGGCCGCTGAACCCACGGCATCTCGGAACGGCCCATAAAAACTCGACGCGTACTTGGCAGAATAAGCCAAAATTCGGGTATGGATTTTACCCGTGCTATCCAGCGCAGCACGAACAGCGGCAATGCGACCATCCATCATGTCAGACGGTGCGACGATGTCTGCACCGGCTTCAGCATGGACAATAGCTTGTTTTGCCAGTACCGCAACGGTCTCATCGTTCAAGACATAGCCCGTTTCATCGATAAGCCCATCCTGGCCGTGGCTGGTATACGGATCCAAGGCAATGTCGGTGATGAGCCCAAGTTCCGGAAAGCGTTGTTTTAATGAAGCAACCGCGCGGGGCACCAGTCCGTCAGGATTAAATGCCTCTTTGGCATCCAGGCTTTTCAAAGAAGCATCGATAACGGGAAATAGCGCCATAGCAGGGATGCCCAGCTTGACGCATTGCTCGGCCTGATAAAATAATTTATCAAGGGTTTGCCGGATAACGCCAGGCATGGAGGAAACGGCTTCTGTTTTGTTTGAGCCTTCCAGAAGAAACACTGGGTAAATCAGATCGTCCGAAGATAATTGATGTTCGCGCATCATGCGACGAGAAAAGTCATCTCGACGCATGCGACGCATACGCTTTTGAGGGAAAGGGCTGGAATTTTGCATTGGCAGAATCACTTCAATAAAATAAATAAGTAAATATTAGTCGGTCTGCGAAGACATGTGAAAAACATTATCTCATGCAAAGGGGCAAGTATTATTCAGAAAAATAAAATCATTTCTGGAACTATTCTTATTTTCGTCTATCTTATAAGTAGGCGATCCCAATCGTCTCCCGCTTCTCCTCCCTGAGCGGGTGCCTTAATCTTTATTAAGGCGTTCTGCCCCCGGTTTTACTCCCCTTTAACCGGGGGTTTTTTATTCTTTGTTTTCTTGTTCGGCAGCGACGCTTTCGGACAAGCTTGGTTTGCTTAGCCAGCTGTTAATGGCGTTTTCCGCCTCTTCAATGCCGAGTCGTTTCAAGCTGGAAAAAAGCTGAATGGTGCAGTTGGGATAAGATTTAGCCAGGACTGCCTTTGCTTCAAACAAAGCTTTGCTGGACTCCTGCCTGGAAAACTTGTCCGATTTAGTCATTAATATGTGGACGGGTTTACCAGTAGGCAAAAACCACTCCAGCATTTTTTGGTCAAGCGGTGTAAATGGATGGCGAATATCCATAATCATGACTAGTCCGCATAATTGCGGCCGCACTTGCAGATAGGTGCTCAGCAATTTTTCCCAGTGCTGTCGAATGGTCGGCGGTACTTTGGCGTAACCATAGCCTGGAAGATCGACCAAATAACGGTCATTTCCCAATGTAAAATAATTGATATGCTGGGTTCGGCCAGGTGTTTTGCTGACGTAAGCAAGCCTGTTGCGATTAGCAAGTGTGTTAATTGCGCTGGATTTTCCCGCATTGGACCGCCCGGCAAACGCTACTTCCAGGCCGGTGTGAGGAGGCAGGTCACGCAAATGATTAACGGTAACAAGAAAGGTTGCGTTCTGAAATAAAGGCATGTTTTAACTTTTGGGGTAAAATGTGAATGATTGCTTAATACTGGCATGATAACTAAATCTTGGTATAGAATAGCAACTTTTTCAGTTAATAACTTGTTTGTGCAAAGTTTAAGGAGCAAAGAATGAAAGGAATCATGGCGATGTTTGCAGTGGCCGGATTGTTAGTTACCGCTTCAGCGAGCGCTGAAACTGCCACAAAGGCCGATCCTGCTAAGGCGCAGCAAATCGTGACTCAAGTCTGTGCTGCTTGCCATGGCGCAGACGGTAATAGCACCAGCGGCGCAAACCCCAAGTTGGCTGGTCAGCATGCTGAGTATATTACCAAGCAGCTTCATGATTTCAAATCTGGCGATCGCAAGAGTGCCGTTATGTCAGGGATGGTTGCTGCTTTAACTCCTGAAGATATGCTCAATTTAGGTGCGTATTTTAGCGAAAAGACGATCAAGCCGGGTGCAGCCAAAGATCAGGAATTGGTAGCGCAAGGTCAAAAGATATTTAAAGGTGGTAATGCGGCTAGTGGCGTACCTGCTTGTGCAGCTTGCCATGGCCCTGCAGGCGCAGGCATTCCAGTGCAGTTTCCGCGTTTGGGTAGTCAACATGCAGAGTATGTGCTCACTCAGCTTAAGCTCTTCAGAAGTGGCGAACGTGCAAACGATGGCGCTAAAATGATGCGTGTTATAGCTGCTAAAATGACAGATCAGGAAATGAAAGCTGCTGCTGAATATATTTCAGGTTTGCATTAATCTGAAACTTTTTTGTAAAAAGATGTACTAATTAAAGGGTGGCATATAGCCACCCTTTTTTTCTCAACTCATCCTGATAATTTTGCCTGTGCAACCTCAAACTTTCAGCAAATCAGTATATGAACTGCTGAGCTCAATGCGTTTTGCTATCAGCTTGCTAACAGTGCTTGCTATTGCTTCCATTATTGGCACGGTTCTGAAACAGAACGAGCCATACCCAAATTACGTGATTGAGTTTGGCCAGTTTTGGTTTCCTCTTTTCAAAACAATGGGCTTGTACGATGTTTATCATACGAGTTGGTTTTTGGCTATTTTGGTCTTTTTGGTAATCTCAACCAGTTTGTGCATATATCGAAATACTCCATTGATGTTGAGGGAAATGCGAAGTTTCCGTGAGCATGCTCAAGAGAACTCCCTCCGGCATTTTTCCCATCAGGCAGAATATGAAGCAACGATTTCTCAAGAAAAGTTATTACCGCGTTTAACCGATTATTTAACAAAACGTGGTTACCGGCTTAAAGTGAATGATACTGAATCCGGCGTAATGGTGGCGGCTAAAGCTGGTAGCTATCATCGCGTGGGTTATATATTGACCCATTCTGCAATCGTTATTATTTGTATTGGCGGTTTGCTGGATGGAAATGTGCCGCTGAAGCTCCAGGAAGCGTTGGGGTTCAAGAAAATTGAAACACGAGATATACCAGAGAGCCAGGTATCGACAGAAAGTCGGCTTTCTCCAAGTAACTTGTCTTTTCGAGGAAATGTAACTATTCCTGAAGGAATGAGCGCGGATGTCGTGTTTTTGAATGTAGGTGAAGGCTATTTAGTTCAGGATTTGCCATTTAATGTGGCTTTGAAGAAATTTCATATCGAACATTATACAACCGGACAACCTAAATCATTTGCCAGTGATCTCGTGGTGACAGATAAAGAGACGGGTGAGTCAATTCAGCACACTATTACCGTCAATCACCCTTTAATTTATAAAGGCGTTGCCATTTATCAGGCGAGCTTTGGTGATGGCGGAACGCATTTCACTTTGAATGGGTGGAACCTGTTATCTCCACTGGATAAGTCCTTCCCGGTAGATGGCAAAGTAAATGGATCAACGAAGTTAACGAGTGGTCAGAATCAATATACGATCGAATTCACTGAATTCCGACCATTTAATATTGAAAATACAGGGGCAGGTGTTGTTGAGGAAGTGAAGAAGTCTGAAACTCTTGCGCAAAGTGCGATGAGCGTTTTTGGTACAAATGCTGCTGGAAAACAAGATAAAGGGCTACATAACGTAGGCCCAAGTTTCCAGTATAAAGTACGGGATGCACAAGGCCAGGCAACGGAATATAGTAACTATATGTTGCCGATTCTGCTGGAAAATCGCTGGTATTTATTGAGTGGCATACGCAGCAACCCAGGCGAACCACTTCGTTATGTACGTTTTCCTATGGATGATGGGGGAAGTATTGAGGGCTTTATGCGTTTGCGCGCAGCGCTTTTTGACAAGGCGATGTACCCGGAAATTGCAAAACGTTTTGCTAAAGATGCGCTTCAAGGTGAGGCAGTCAGCGAAACGTTACGTTCTAAGCTAATTGAAAGCACAGAGCGCGTACTGGAAATGTTCGGTACCCATGGATATGATGCCCTTGCAAAATTTATCCAGCAGGCAGTTCCTAAAGCTGAGCAGGAGAAAGCCGCCCAGACTTATCTGAAAATTCTGGAAGGCGCCGTGTTTGACGCGTATCAGTTAACGCGAGAGCGGGCAGGTCAGAGCCCAGCAAAAATGGACGCAAACAGTCTGCAGTTTGTGCGGGATAGCTTGAATACAATCAGTGACCTTTTCTTTTATGGCGCGCCAGTTTACCTGCAACTTGTGCAATATGACGAGGTGAAAGCAACTGGCTTGCAGTTGACGCGTTCACCCGGCAAGAATATCGTATATGGTGGTTCGGCTCTTTTGATTTTAGGTGTGTTTGCCATGTTTTATATTCGGGAGCGCAGAATTTGGTTGTTGCTTAAACCTCAGGATGGGAAGTTGTTATTTGCCATGTCTGGTAACAGAAAGACGCTTGATTTTGAAAAAGAGTTTAATCTTCATAAACAAGATGTTGCGGCATTATTGAAGGAATAATCATGGAATTGGCACAAGAATATTCAGAACAGCGTAACTGGCTCAAACAAATCTCCTGGTTTGATTGGCTGTATGCCGCATTTTTAGTAGCTGGCAGCGTATACGCTTATCGACTCTATGGCAGTTACATGGATGGTTATGAGCAAGGTATTCTGGTGCTGATTGCTGGGATGTTATTGGGTCTGGGGTGGTATTGGAAACCGGTGCGCACCTTGATGATTGTGGTGACAGGGGTGAGTTTGTTCAGTATCAGCCTGTATCAAGGGCAGCTACCCAGAGCAGAACAGGTATTCTGGTTGAAATTCCTGATATCCAGTCAGTCCGCGATTATGTGGATGAGTGCTTTGTTTGTGCTGGCGACGGTAACTTACTGGATTGGCCTTATTGCCCGTTCTGAGTTTACTTACAAAGTAGCCAGCAGCCTGACATGGAGTGCGGTAACCATGGGTCTTGTCGGGCTGATGGTGCGCTGGTATGAGTCATATCTGATTAGCCCGGATGTGGGTCACATCCCTATCAGCAACCTGTATGAAGTGTTTATTCTGTTTTCCATTATTACGTCCCTGCTTTACCTGTTTTACGAAAAATATTATCAAAACAGGCAGATGGGAGCCTTTGTACTTCTGGTTATCAGTGCGGCGGTAGGATTTTTGCTGTGGTATACGTTTGGGCGCCAAGCTTACGAAATTCAACCTTTAGTGCCAGCACTGCAGTCATACTGGATGAAGCTTCATGTGCCGGCTAATTTCATCGGTTATGGCTCTTTTGCACTGGCTGCCATGATTGGGGTGGCGTATATTTTTGTGTCAAAAGGAATGCTTGTCAGTCGTTTGCCAAGTCTGGATGTGCTGGATGATGTGATGTACAAAGCGATTACCATCGGCTTTGCATTCTTCACGATTGCAACTGTTTTAGGGGCAATGTGGGCAGCGGAAGCATGGGGCGGGTATTGGTCCTGGGATCCTAAAGAAACTTGGGCGCTGATCGTCTGGTTGAATTATGCAGCATGGTTGCATATACGTCTGGTAAAAGGTTTGCGTGGTCCGATGCTGGCATGGTGGGCGATTGTTGGCTTGCTGGTAACAGCTTTTGCATTCCTGGGTGTGAATATGTTTTTGTCAGGTCTGCATTCCTACGGGACGTTGTAAAACATATTCAATATGTTGTTTTGGCAAGTCGGTTGAATTTTTAATTAAGCCGATTTGCCGCGTAATATGGCAATTTGCTCGAACAAAGGGAATGTCACCGGCTCCAGTTTAGTGCGCATTAAAGTGCCAATGGCAGTGGTACGGGCAAAAATGGGTTCGGCCATTCCAGAGCTGACTGTGGATAGCACCAACATGGCGCGAACTTCTGGCTGTAATTGCGGTAAAGCAGTTAAAAGTTCCCGAATCTGTACTTCTGGGCAGCTTGATTCAGTAACTGCCGCCTCACATACTTGTTCTGCCTTCTGGATGCAGATATTGATGTCATTTCCGGTATCAGTAAGGGTAATTGATAAGCCTGAACGGAAATAGTTACCTAAAGCATTGAGCAGAATATTCACGACGTCCTGAGTTGCTGGATGGCGTAATACCTCTTCACATGTGCTTAGGAACGTCTGGCCTTGGTTGGAAAATATCCGGTTGATTTGCAGTGCTACGGTGTTCCCGTTAGCAACCAATTGCTCCAGCCTTACATTGATTGAGTCGATATCGCTTCGCGCTGGTATCAGGCCAGGTAGTCTGTCCGGAGACTGTTCCAGAAATCCCACATAATAGGCATTTTTATAGCGGCCTTTTTTCCATAATCTTTCACGGGTTGTATCGTCAACTAGCCCAGTGTGGAGCAGAAATCGAATCGTTTCGATTATGGCGTAATGGTCTTCTTCAAATGGCAAATGCTCAACCAGAAAATCGGCTAACACTTTGCCCATCTGGCCTTCGGCAACGGCGGGTTTTTCCAGCATGCGTCTTGCAATTTCAGCTGTAGGCATAATCCACCAGGCCCGGCGGGCTATTTCATCCGTCAAACCGGCAGCATAGACGACTGCAATGACCGCCTCTGGTTCGCCGGTCAACAGAAGTTGCGGCAGGGTTTCGTCACGCAGTTGACCCATTCTGGACCAGCGGCGCAGGTATACGGGGTACCCGCCAGGTGAATCTAGCGCGTGTTCTGATAATGTTTCCCGGACCAGTCTCAAATACTGGTCATGGCGGCAATCCGGGTGGAGCGCAACGGTTGCTTCCCCTCGATCGGTCAGCGCGTGTACGGTCATGGTAGATTCATCTATGCGGATGGCCTGCACATTGGAGGCCAGCAGCACATTCAGGCATAGCGCATCTTCGCTGGTGATTTCCGTAGACATTTAATTGTTCTATTTCAAAAGTGAGAATGCTTTCTTGGCAGACTCGATAGTTTTATTGATTTCTTCAGCACCATGGGCAGCTGAAACAAACCCGGCCTCAAATGCGGAAGGGGCAAAGTAGACGCCTTCATCCAGCATGGCATGAAAGAAGGCATTGAATTTGTCCTTGTCACATTTCATCACTTCATCAAAACTCTGGGGCGGTGTTTCACTGAAATACAAGCCAAACATCCCGCCGATCGCCTGGGCTGAAAAAACAACCCCGGATGCCTTGGCGGCTAATTTTAAACCTTCAATCAGGGTGAGTGTGCTGGCAGCCAGTTGGTCATAAAAACCCGGTGCTTGAACCAGGCGAAGTGTTTCCAGTCCGGCAGCTACAGCTACTGGGTTGCCTGATAATGTCCCGGCCTGATATACCGGGCCGACAGGGGCGATACATTGCATTATGTCGCGCCTGCCACCAAATGCGCCAACAGGCATGCCGCCACCAATGATTTTTCCTAACGTAGTCAAGTCCGGCTTAATGCCATACAGCCCCTGTGCGCACTGAGGGCCGACGCGAAATCCAGTCATGACTTCATCAAAGATCAACACCGTTCCGTGTTGTGTGCATAGTTCGCGTAATGATTTAAGAAACTCAAGTTTGGGGGCGACCAGATTCATATTGCCCGCAACGGGTTCGATAATGACCGCGGCAATTTCATTGCCGATTTGCTTGAATGTATCGGCAAGTTGCTCAGTATTGTTGTAATCCAAGACTAAAGTGTGAGCGGCAACTTCAGGTGGAATTCCAGCAGAACTTGGCTGGCCAAATGTAAGTGCACCAGATCCCGCTTTTACCAGCAGGGAATCCGCATGACCGTGATAGCAACCTTCAAATTTTATAATTTTGCTGCGACCTGTAAAGCCACGTGCCAGACGAATGGCGCTCATGGTTGCCTCGGTGCCTGAACTGACTAAACGTACTTGTTCCATACTGGGAACCAGTTCACACAATAAATCAGCCATTTCTAGCTCTGTTTCAGTTGGTGCGCCAAAGCTTAACCCACGTTCAGCACTTTCTTTGACCGCATTAATGACTTTGGGATGTGCATGGCCCAGGATCAGTGGCCCCCATGATCCTACGTAATCTATATAAGCCTTGTCGTCAGCATCCCAGACATAGGCCCCTTTCCCACGTTTAAAAAAGAGGGGGTTACCGCCGACTGATTTAAAAGCGCGTACAGGTGAGTTAACACCGCCAGGAATATGTTTAATGGATTGCTCAAAAAGTTGCTGGTTTCGTGAGGTCATGATTTTCCTTACTGAATTTGGTCAGGTCGATGGAACAAACTGGTAAAATTTGCCGCCGAAGCATGCAAGTCATTGCTCTCATACAGAGCAGAAATAACTGCTACGGCATCTGCGCCAGCTTTAACTAAAAGATTTGCGTTATCCAGGGTGATACCGCCAATGGCGACAACTGGGATATGCAAAACGCGCTTAGCTTCCTCAAGTAAAAACAAGGGCGCATTAACGGCATTGGGTTTGGTTGGGGAAGCAAAAAAGCTCCCGAAAGCAACATAACCAGCACCTTGTTGCTCAGCTTCTTTGGCACGATCCAGTCTATCGTAACAAGATATACCAATGATTTTATCCGGGCCCAATATAAACCGGGCTTCCCGAATCGAAGCATCTTCCGCCCCTAAGTGCAGACCATCCGCATCGGTCAGGTCCGCCAGTCGGAGGTTATCATTAATGATCAACGGCACTTTGAATGAGTGGCATAGCTGAATCAGTTCGCTGGCTTGAGCGTGCTGTAATGCAACATCATCGCTTTTATTGCGGTATTGAATAGCGCTTGCTCCGCCTTCTAGAAGACTACGGGTAGCATGAAGCAATTTTTCAGTATCCGTCCAATCAGGTGTAATGGCATACAGCCCTTTAATCTTTGGCATCATCATCTTCTTCTCGTGCCCAAAATAATCGGTCTGGTATATATTGCCCCATCCCAGGGCGAAATCCCGCCTGCAGGGCCTGCCAGGTAAATTCTTGCGCCTCTTTCACCGCATCGTTGATTTCCAGGCCATGGGCGAATGTGGCGGCAATTGCAGAGGCGAGGGTACATCCAGAGCCATGATAACTTCCTGATAGACGTTGCCATTTGTCGCTGCGCTTCAGACCGTTTGGACCGTACAAGGTGTTAACCACTTGCGGTGTATGTTCATGGGTTCCAGTAATCAAGACATATTCACATCCCATGTCCAATAAGCGAATTGCACATTCGTCAAGGCTTGGGTCATCTTCGTCGTCGTTTTCGTCGGCTGCCAGATGTCGTGCTTCGAGACTATTCGGTGTGATGAGGGTGACTTGGGGAAGCAGCAGTTCACGCATGGCAGACACCATATCTTCGGATGCAAGTTCGTCACCGCGACCTGACGCAAGAATGGGGTCGAGTACCAAGGGAATATCAGGATAATCTGCAATAATTTCTGCAATTACGGCAATAATCTCAACACTACCGAGCAGCCCGATCTTGAATGCGCTAACGGTCATGTCCTCAAGTACGGCGCGTGCCTGATCTGACACCCATTCAGCGTCCAGTGACATGATATCACTTACCCCTAAAGTGTCCTGGACAGTGATGGCTGTCACAACTGATAAAGGATGGCACCCCATACTTGAGAGAGTAAGTATATCAGCTTGCATACCTGCGCCGCCACTTGAGTCGGAAGCGGAGAAAGTCAGTACGAGAGGAGGTGTCTGGGGCATGAGATTTAGTAGCTTACGAATAGTAGTGCTGTTAATAAACAGGCAGAAATTCTTGTGTGGCCGCGCTGTTAATATCGCTTGATTGTGATTAAAATGCATATTTTAACGTAAATTTGCTTGTGGCACAGAATTGGTTCCAGTGCCACAAACTTAAGCAGGAAATTAAAATGAGTGGAAGCGAATATAAAACCTATTTGTGCCTGATTTGCGGGTATATATATGATGAAGCTAAAGGGGCTCCAGATGAAGGGATTGCACCCGGTACAAAGTGGGAAGACATTCCAATTAACTGGACCTGTCCAGACTGTGGAGCAAGAAAAGATGATTTTGAGATGATTGAAATTTAAAGAGGCCCCTTGAAGAGGCCCCTATTTGTTAGCTTTTATTAAGTTGGCAAAAACCAGGTTATTTATTTAACTTGCTTAATTGCCGTTGCACTAATTCATCAGAAAGCGGAATGTAACCGGCTTCTTTTACAAAAGCTTGTCCTTGCTGGCTCAGGCCAGTTTTCAGGAAATCCAGCACAGCAGGGTTAATCGCCTTATCTTTTGGTTTGTTTACATATAAATAAAGATAATGTTGCAGACGGTAACTGCGATTGTAGACATTTTCAAGGGTCAGCGGAACAAAGTTAGTGCCCCCTTTCTTGATTGGTACTATTTTGAGTTTGCTGTCAGGCTGGTAAGCACCATAACCTAGCGCGTAGGGATCTTCAGCAACTTTTGCCAGTAATTGCTCGTGACTTAATTCTGGAATGTCATCCTTGAAGTCATCGCGGCAAATGACAGTTTTATTGAAAAAATCACGAACAGCAGATTTTTTGTTATGGCCGAGCAAATTGATGGGTTTAGATTTCCATGTGCTGTCAACGCCTAGTTTTCCCCATGTATCAACCGTTTCACGCCAGCCACACCCGTGGTGTTTGGAGTATATCGCATCAAGTTGAATGACATCTAATCCCGGCAGGGGATTGCTAGGGTGAACGTACAGCGCAACGGCTTCAATGGCGACGGCAATTGCAGTGGGGTAATAACCGTGAGTACGAATAAAAGCTTCGCTTTCATCGTTAGTCATTTCACGATTCATAGCGGCCAAATCTGTCTTATCCTGAACCAAAGCCTTGGGAGCAACGCTGGTGCCGGGACTGGAGATGTTGATTTGTGTAGTTGGGGATTTGGATTGAACTAATGCCGCCCATTGTTTAAGGAAAGACTCTAAGGTGCTTGAACCGGTAATAGTAATTTCAGCGCCAATAGAAGGGGATGAAAATAAAGCCAGACAGCAAAGTAGTGCGAAACTATGTTTGAGTGGGCTGAGTCGTTGTGTAAACATAAAATTCCTTAAGCAACCAAGAAAATTTTCAGGAATCCAGAAAACCGGTAATTGTAGTTCTTTGCCCGGTATTTCCAGCTTCCAGAATGCAGAAACCAAAAAACAATCTTACATATTAGATCTTTCTAGTAGTCATATACTATATCGAACGAATCACGTTAACAAGCGTTAATCTTTAAAATTAATTGAGAGAAGTGTTAAATTAAACTAAAGAGTAGATGTATTTTTGTCACTTGTGATGAATTATCAACATAACTTATATAAATTATCTTTAAAAACAGTAAGTAATGTATAGCGAAAAAAGCAAATAAATATTAAATTATAATTGAATGGGAGCGTTACAAAAGATGTTAATCGTTTGGTGATAATTGTGGTAAAGATCAATTACTATCTAGTTTAACGGACATTTACTAAAGCAATATATTTTGCTAAGTAAGTGAAAACACGTTTAAAACTTTCAAGCGCATTTGTTGAATTTACGTAACCATGCAAGTAATGTGGAAATTTAGGGTTAAAGTGAATTATTTTGCGTATGCAATAAGATTGTATGATGAGTTAGTGATATGGAAACAAGGTGATTTTACAAAAAAACCATATTTAATTGTGCAAAGTATATTGTGCAAAACTAAAATATAGGGATATTCTTAGCATCAGTTCATTTTTAAACGGTTATGTCTGATCCAGAGAAAGTAAGGTTTGACGGATTTAGTTAAAGCGAATTTGACGAATCCTAAACTGGTATTTTTAATGCATTATGCCAATGATAATAATTTTTTGAAGAATTTAAGGATTGATCGCTACAGTTTTGTACAGAAGTGTCGTTAATGATAAATGTGTTGTGTCATAACGATATTTGAGAATAATATTTAGCTAAACTAGCAAGATAACTTGCTTTTCTCATGTAAAAGATTGAAAAATGACTGTATCTATTATGAATTTATTATACAATGGTTTGGTATTTCGTATTTTCACAAAAAATTCGCGAACGGTTGCGATAATGATTGCAGGGGGCATGGGTTGTGAGTGAAGCTAATAATCTAGCCGGTGTTAAAGTGATGGTAATTGATGATAGCAATACCATTCGTAGAAGTGCCGAAATATTTCTGGTGAAGGCTGGATGTGAAGTGGTTTTGGCTGAAGATGGTTTTGATGCATTGGCAAAAATAACAGACCACCAGCCAGATGTGATTTTTGTCGATATAATGATGCCGCGCCTGGATGGTTACCAGGCATGCTCCCTGATTAAAAAAAATCCCAAGTTCAAGTCCACTCCAGTCATTATGCTGTCCAGTAAAGACGGCTTGTTTGACCGAGCGAGAGGAAGAATGGTGGGATCGGATGAATATTTGACCAAACCTTTTACTAAAGACAGTTTGCTGGAAGCGGTTGGTAAGCATGTATTAAATCGTGGTTTGGCTTAATTGAGGAAATAAATTATGGCGATTAACAAAATAATGGTGGTAGATGACTCCCCAACTGAAAGGCATTTTCTGGGGGAGTTGTTGACAAAAAATGGGTATAGCGTGGTCATGGCAGAAAATGGCGAAGAAGCAATGGCTAAAGCCAAGTTGGAAAAGCCTGATTTGATCATCATGGACGTGGTGATGCCAGGATTGAATGGCTTCCAGGCAACGCGTGCAATCACTAAAGATGACGAAACCAAGGATATTCCTGTAATCCTCTGCACAACAAAGGGGCAGGAAACTGATAAGGTTTGGGGTATGCGGCAAGGTGCCAAAGATTATGTTATCAAACCGGTAGATTCAGCAGAACTTTTAAGAAAGATTACAGCGTTGAGTTAATCAAGGTCAGATAATGGCAAGAAAAATTAGTCTACGTGAGTTTCAGCAAAGCGTTTCAGCTAAGCTGCAAGGGGTGGCCAAAATGGCCCCTTCATCTTCCAAGCTGGGATTGCAGGTGGGAACGGAGTTTTGGCTGGTAAATCTGGCGGATGTGAGTGAAGTGGTTCCAGTGCCAACATTGGCGAGCGTTCCGTTGACTCGCCCCTGGTTTGTTGGCGTGGCGAATATCCGTGGAAATCTATTTAGTATTGCGGATTTTTCTGCTTTTCTGGGTGGCGGTAACACCCCGATCAATATGGATAGTCGGTTATTGTTGGTTCACCAGAAATTCATGGTGAATGCGGGGTTGGTGGTAAATAGAATGTTAGGTTTACGCAATCCAGAACAGTTTCAGAGAAAAGAAGTAAATAATTCAGAAACACCGTGGTTTTGTGCTGAATATACAGATGATGACGGGCAGCTTTGGAAAGAGTTGAAAATGGAAACGCTGGTGCATCATCCGGATTTTTTACGAGTAGGTTTGTAACAAAAAAATGTATTGGGGAATATCCCGTGCAAATGAATAAGCAAATTGGAGACAAGAATGGCGATTAAGATACCTGGCTTCAAGTTTTCTTTAGGCAAGAGTGACCCTAAAGGGCCTAAGAAGGAAGCGGAATCAGGTCAGCACACTACGCTGATCATGAAGGGTGTAGGAAATATTGCTGGAAAAGAGCCGATGCGCTTGCCGCTCATTGGTGGTTTGCCGGTTGAAAAGCAATATTTGGTGACGATTAGTGCCATGGTGGTCTTTTTGCTCCTTGCGGCGGCGACGCTTGCTTACAACACTATCAGCCTCTCCAATAAAGCACGTTATCTCGAGACTTCCACTGCTATGCAGATGCTTTCGCAGCGTATCTCAAAAGGTGCGCAGCAGGCGGTTTTGGGAAACGATATAGCATTTCAGCAACTGGGTGAAAGTGATATACGTTTTAAAAAATCATTAAGTGGACTAACTAAAGGAGGGGACGGTATTCCTGCTTCTCCAGGTTCAGTTCTACCATTGCTTAAAGAAGTGGATAAAAGTTGGGAATCTTCGGCAAAGGGTGCTGAACTGATTCTTGCTCAAAAATCAAAACTGATCGAATTAAATCGTGCCGTTGCGGCAATCAATACAAACAACATCCAGTTGCTTGAATTAACTGAACAAGTTGTGGCCTTGCTCACTCAGTCTGGCGCGCCACTTCGTGAAGTTTCCATCGCGTCACAGCAGGTTATGTTAACCCAGCGGATGGCAAAAAATGCTAACGCACTTTTGGCCAGTGACGTAATTGATCCTGAAGTAGCATTCCTGTTAGGAAAAGATACGAATACTTTCCGTGATGTATTGGAAGGGCTGGTAAACGGTAGTGAAGACCTGCGCCTGGCAGCGGTTAAAGATCCAGATACTCGCGATAAGCTGGCGGAATTGCAGGAAACTTTTAAGCAGTTTGAAGCTTCTGTTAATAGTATTCTGCAAAACATGCAGGAATTGGTAAACGCTAAGCAAGCAGCAAGAAACATTTTTGTATCAAGTGAAGACCTGCTAACCCAATTGCAAAAACTAACTGCAGCCTATGAAGGTCTTGGCCAGATTGTGGGTGGATGGTTGGCTGCCGTATTTGGCTTGCTGGGTGTGGTCAGTATGATTATGCTGGGTATCGTAAACCTGAACGAAGCGAAACGTCGGGCTTCACAAAGTGAGCAGGAAAATAAACGAAACCAGGAAGCTATTTTGCGGTTGCTGAACGAGATGGGCGATCTGGCTGAAGGTGATCTGACTATTAAGGCGAGTGTAACAGAAGATATTACGGGCGCTATCGCAGACTCCATCAACTACACTATTGACGAGTTGCGTTCTTTGGTAACAGGTATTAATAAGGCGACTGAACAGGTTACGCAGGCGTCTCAACAAGCGCAGAAAATTACCAGTCAGTTGCTGGAGGCTGCGCAAAAACAGTCCCAGGAAATTGAAGAAACCAGTGCTTCAGTTTTGCAGATGGCAGATTCAATTAACGAAGTGTCAGCCAACGCGGCCGAATCGGCAAAGGTTGCGCACCAATCACTGACCGCATCTGAAAAAGGTACGACAGCTGTACAAAACTCTATCTCTGGTATGAATGAAATTCGAGAGCAGATCCAGGAAACAGCGAAACGTATTAAGCGTCTGGGTGAAAGCTCACAGGAGATTGGTGAAATCGTTGAACTGATTTCTGACATTACTGAACAGACGAACGTTTTGGCTCTTAACGCGGCGATTCAGGCCGCATCGGCGGGTGAAGCAGGTCGAGGCTTTACCGTGGTTGCGGAGGAGGTGCAGCGTCTGGCTGAACGTTCAGGTGAAGCTACCAAGCAAATTGGTGCCATTGTGAAAACCATTCAGACAGATACGCAAGATGCGGTTGCCGCTATGGAGAAAAGCACCCAGGGTGTGGTTGAGGGAACCAAGCTTTCCGATGCTGCTGGCCAGGCGCTAAATGAAATTGGACAAGTTTCGCAAAATCTTGCGGGATTGATCGACACCATTTCACGTGCTACACAAGCTCAGGCGGAATCCGCAGGCAAGGTTGCACAGAACATGCAGGACATTCAAAACATCACGACTCAGACGACGGAAGGTACCAAACAAACAGCCGTCTCAATTGGTCAATTGGCTGATCTGGCTGCAGAGTTAAGAGGTTCCGTGGCCGGTTTCAAACTATTATAGGTAGTATGCGATGAGCGCGATAACGGAATTTGACGTTGGCCCTTTAACATGGGTTAAAGGGGAGATCGATCACGCACTTAGTCAGGCTAGCGATAATCTGACTCAGTTGTCGGAGAACATGGAGGATGTTACTCCAATTCGGTATTGTCTGACGCATTTGCACCAGGTGACTGGGGCAATTCAAATGGTTGGTCTTGAAGGTGCAGCACGTTATAGTGCTGAAATTGAGAAATTTGTCACCGGATTTGAAAAACAGGAAGTAGTAATTTCTCCTGAACATATTGAATTGATCAAGCAGGCAATCACGGCGCTTGTACAATATCTGGATGAACTAATAGGCGGGGAACCTGATCTCCCGTTAAAGCTTTTTCCTTTTTACCAAAAGCTGTTGCAAGCACAAAATATTGAAAAGCATAATGAAAGCGACTTGTTTTTCCCTGATTTAAGTACGCGAGCACCAAAAAATAAAGCAGTCCGGACCCTCTCTGAGACGGATTTCCCACAGTTTATCAAAAATCAGCGCTCTCGTTTTCAGCGCGGTTTATTGCAATGGTTAAAGGGAGAGGGTGCAGCCGGTCTTCCGGAAATGCGAGAAGCTTTGCGAGAAATCGATACTACCCAGAGTTTACCAGCACATCGAACTTTTTGGTGGGCAGCAATTGCATTTGTAGATAGTCTGATCAATCAAGGATTAAAAGCTGAATTTAATGTAAAACAATTGTGCGCACGCATAGATTTACAAATGCGCAAACTGGTTGAGGGATCGCCTAAAGTTGCTGAGAGATTGTTGCGTGATGTTTTATATTTTGTCGCGCGCAGTCAGGCAGTGAGTGATTCCGTTAAAGAAGTAAAACAGGTTTTCGAACTGGATGATTATTTGCCAGTTGCAAAAACGCAAACGGACGAAGAAGAAGCTGATCACATTAAGCTTCAGTCCATACTGCGTGAATTACGCGATGCAGTGTCAACAGCAAAAGAATCCTGGTTGAAATACACTTCAGGCAATAAAGATAGCCTTACCAACTTTCAGCAACAGTCTGCCAAATTGATCGCAAAGGCAGAAGCGCTCGACAGCCAGCCGATGAACAATCTGGTAAATCAGATCGGGGCTGTTGCAGCCGTATTGAGTGAAGTAAATGAAACCAATAAAGACACAGTTGCTCTTGAAATGGCAACTGCGTTATTGCTGATAGAAAACACGACAGAAAACTACAAGCAGCAAGCTCAAGAGTTTGTTCAGCAGTCCGAAGTGCAGGTAAAACGGCTGCAAGCCAGCATCAGTGGCAATTTGGGAGAAATTGATATTCCTGAAGTGCCATTACTGGGCGAAATGAGCCGTAAAGCACAAGAAAAGATGTTGTTGTCTCAGGTTGCCAATGAAATTCAGACTAATTTACGCAACATAGAGCAGGTGCTTGACAGTTATTTTCGCGATACAACCAAGCGTAATGATCTGGTTGCTCTTGATCCAACCATTCATCAAATTTCTGGTGCGCTGTCGATTCTGGATATGGGAAAAGCAGTGGAATTACTTGCCGCCAGCCAGGACTTAATCCGAAAATTCAGTCAGGAAGATTATGTAGTTGAAGAGCAAGAGCATGAACTGGTTGCGGAAGCATTAAGTAGTTTAGGTTTTTATGTGGATGCAATTCAGTATGGCCGTACTGACGCAGAAAGAATTTTAATCCCTGTATTAAAACGTTTGACCGGGAAAGAAGCTGATACAAGTCATGAACCGATAGAAGTAGAAATATCAGAAGAAGTTGAGCCTGACTTACCAACAATCAGTGTCGAGTCTGGCTTGGACGAACAAAAACAACAGCTTAAATCTTGTTTTGAAGCATTGCAAAAAACACCTGCGGATAATATTTGCAAGGTAAATGTAAAAGCTGTTTTAACCAGTTTGCGTCAAGATGCAGATTTGGTCGCAGATCATTTATTAAATTTGCAAGCTTCAAAGGCACTGACTTTGCTCAGCCAGTCAGGTGATGAGGTGCTTCCTGAGCTCGAAGCCAGCATTGCAGAAATTACAGCCTTAAAAGTTCAAGCAAGCGCACCTTCAGCAGAAGCATCTCGCATGAAAGATGCTTCAGAGGACGCAGTGGATGCCGAGCTTTTAGAAACTTATTTGGAAGAAGCCGAAGAAGTTCTGGGAAGAGTGCAGGAAAATCTCCAAATTTGCCAAGGTAATCCACATGACAGGGAAGCGCTTACGACTATACGTCGTGGATTTCATACCCTGAAGGGTAGCGGCAGGATGGTAGGATTAAATACGCTGGGCGAAGTTGCCTGGGGTATAGAGCAGGTGATGAACAAGTGGATGGAAGAAGAAAAGAGTGCGACACCTGCGTTGTTGCAACTTATTTCGCAATCTCATGATGCGTTTGCAGAATGGGTAAAACAATTAAATGATAGTGGTACAGCGGATGTGCAAGCAGAAGACTTACTGGCGTTCGCTGAACAGCTAAAAAATGGCGAAGTAGCAGTTCAAGCTGATGAAGTTTCAGAACCAGAATTGGTGCCAGAAGAACTAACATTTGCGCCAATTGAGCCTGAAGAAATCGCATTTGAAGCTGAACCGGTTGACGAGTCTGAGCTGCCGCTTTTAGCAACTGAAGCTGAAGAAGAAACAGTAATTTTAGAAGAAGATTCCGAAAGTAACCAGGAAATAATCGAAGAAGAAATAGAAGCTGTTCAAGCCTCAGAGATAGTCCCGAATCTAGAAAATATACCTGTATTTGGAGCGGTGGAATCTCCAGTGCTGTCTTCATTTGATGCAGATACCCCTATTGCAGAGGAAGCGGTTCAGGAAGAAAGAACACCCGAATTGATAGCTTCCCCTCCCTTTGAAGCAGAAGCAGAAGCAGAAGCAACGCCGAAGCCTGAGTTAATTGTAGTGAGTGAGGCTGCCGTAGAAGAGATGCCGGCACCGGAAGAAGATGTGGTGATCGGGGAAGCCGTCATTTCCCCAGTGTTATTCAGCATCTTCATGAAAGAGGCAGAGCAGCACTTGCAAACCTTATCCAGGGAATACGCTGGGGTAACCGAATCGCCTGAACAACCCATTGCACACGAGTTTATGCGTGCAGCACACACCCTTTGCGGCATAGCTCGCACCACTGGCATTACAGCCGTTGCAGATCTAGGGCATGCGATGGAGCTCTGGTTGCAGGAACAGCTAGACAATTTTCAGCCCTTCAGTGATAAACATATCAAGGTAATGGGCGATACAGTTGCCAGCTTGAACAAAATGTTATCGACTATTAGTGAACATAAACCGCCAAAGCCGGCTAAACAGTTGATTATATCTTTGCAAGCTATGTTGAAAAGGGCAGTGGCTGAACGTGAAGAAAGACATGAAAAAGCTGCTGAAGTGTTGCGGGCGCAAGAAAAGGCTCAGGCAGATGGAATAGCATCTGCGCTTGCAGAGGAGCATACCAAAGCATCAATAGCAGAAATACCTGTTGAAATGAAATCAGTGTCCAGTACGCCTTCACAAAGCGAAAGGGTTGCTGAAAATGTACAGCAAGATAATGAGCAAGCTGACCGTAGAAGAGTTCATGACGATCTTGACGAGCAATTGTTACCCATTTTCCTGGAAGAAGCACAAGAGCTATTTCCAGAGATTGGGGGGTTGCTCAGAGATTTGCGTACCACCCCAACAGATTTAAATTTATCAAACTCCCTTCAGCGTGCGCTCCATACCTTAAAAGGTAGCTCACGAATGGCGGGAGCGATGCGTTTGGGTGAATTAACGCACAACATGGAAGATAAGGTCGTTGTTGCTATTGAAAGTAATTCTCTGACACCAGAATTGTTTGATGATCTGGAAGCAGAGTTTGACCGATTGGGTGACTCACTAGAGCGTTTGAAAACTGGTGAGCAAGACATACAGGAAGTGATTTCTGCGACAAAAGATAGTCAATCGCTTGACAATCAGGAAACTGCTGCTGTAACAGGAATGACATTTGGAGAGTTTGAACAGGCAGCACAGAAAGCATTGTTGCGGGTTCGCGCAGATGTGGTGGATCGTCTGGTAAGTGAAGCTGGTGAGGTGAGTATCGCACGTTCGCGAATCGAAGGTGAAATGCAATCCTTTAAGCAATCACTGTTTGATTTGACAGAAAACGTCATACGTTTACGTAATCAATTACGTGAGGTAGAGATTCAAGCTGAAAGTCAGATGCAGTCTCGTCTGACATTGGTCAGTGATGAAGATACGACCACATTTGATCCACTGGAGTTTGATCGTTTCACCCGATTCCAGGAATTAACCCGGATGATGGCTGAAAGTGTGAACGACGTTTCAACTGTACAGCAGAATTTGCTGAAGAATCTGGATGAAACAGAAGCTGCATTACTACAGCAAGCCCGGATGAATCGAGAGCTACAGCAGGAATTGATGCATATTCGGATGGTGCCGATAAATAGTCTGACTGAACGTATGTATCGTATTGTTCGCCAGACTGCGAAAGAATTAGGTAAAAAAGCTAACCTGGATATACGTGGTGCGAATGTTGAGTTGGATAGAAGCGTACTGGAAAAAATGACCGCCCCGTTTGAGCATTTGCTCAGAAACGCGATTGCTCATGGACTGGAAGTAAAAGCCAAACGATTAGCTGCAGGAAAAGCAGAAATTGGTGATATACAGCTTCAGGCACGTCAGGAAGGAAATGAAATTATTCTGACATTAAGTGATGACGGTGCCGGGATCGATTTGGAAGCGATTCGTAAAAAAGCACTTCAATTAAACTTGATAGAAGATGGCCAGGTGCTGGATGATGCAGTTCTGATGGAATTGATATTTTCCTCAGGATTTTCAACCGCACAAGAAGTGTCTCAGGTTGCGGGTCGCGGTGTAGGTATGGACGTGGTAAGAAATGAAGTTGCATCCCTAGGTGGTCGTATCGAGGTGAATTCAGAATATGGGAAAGGTACAACGTTCACCATTTATTTACCACTGACACTTGCAGTAACGCAGACATTATTAATTAAAGCAGGTGCCGAACTTTTTGCAATACCTTCATCCATGGTGGAACAGGTCCAGGAACTAAAGGCTAAACCGCTGGCTGAAGTCTATGGTAAAAAAGAAATTGAATGGCAAGGCAACAAATATCCATTCTTCTATTTGCCAAGACTACTTGGGGATGAAGAGCATCAGCCAATATCAAAAAACTATAATTCAATCTTGCTATTGAGAAGCGGAGCTTTACGTACGGCCATACACGTAGATGAGTTGCAGGGAAACCGAGAAATTGTAGTCAAAAATATCGGGCCGCAACTAGCGCGAGTATCAGGCATCGCTGGTGCAACAGTACTGGGTAACGGTAAGGTGGTTTTGATTCTGAATCCGGTGCAATTAGCCCACCGTGAAGCAATGCCAATAGTCACGGCAAAGATCGAAGCACCTGTTGAAGTAGAAGAAAAGCCAAGCAACATTCCGCTCATTATGGTGGTAGATGATTCATTAACGGTGCGAAAAATCACAAGTAGATTGTTGTCCCGTGAAGGTTATCAGGTTATCACCGCAAAAGATGGTGTAGAGGCGCTGCAAGAGCTTCAAGATGCACAGCCAAGCGTCATGCTGGTGGATATAGAAATGCCGCGTATGGATGGCTTTGAATTAACCCGCAATGTACGCGGTGATTCCAAAACAGCGAATATACCCATTATCATGATTACCTCACGTACAGCAGAGAAACATCGTAACTATGCTAAAGAGTTGGGCGTAGACGTTTATCTGGGTAAGCCTTATCAGGAAGAGGAACTGCTGGAGCATATCGAAAGCTTCATCAAAGCAGGTATCAAGCACTAAATATAACGCACTAATGCAAAGGGGCCGTCAATTATTGGCGGCCCCTTTGCATTAGTGCGTTTGTATAAAAATGAAAAAGGCAAAATATAGTCACAAATGTAATTACTAAAGCCAAAACATGAGAATTGGTTGGCAAGTATCTAGATAGTGAAAATCCCATATAGGCATATATATTGAGCAAACTTAATGATTGTATATCATGAGGTTACAATATATTCTTAATAAATATGTAATAAAGTCTTGACCGTAGTTAATGTGGCTGTATAATTCGGCTTCTTCCTGAGGCCTGTATGGCAAAGGGGAACAGCGGTGTGAAGGGGGG
>NZ_SMCO01000020.1 GCF_004346685.1 Sulfurirhabdus autotrophica | reverse complement strand
TGTTTTCCTCGGTATCATGTATTTCGCAATACCGAGTATTTTCTCAGGCAGAAGGCTCACCACATGAGCCTAGCTGAAGTTTGTTTATAATCAGGTTATTTTTTATTCAGAGACGGCGCAAAATAGAGCCGCCGGTAAAAAAGAAACACCATCAGCACTAACATAGCCACATGCACACCCCATAAACCGGATGAGGGACTCAACTTCTGTTGCGCGACCCACGCCTGAGAAATACTCAATAAATTGCTATAAACCATATAAATCAGAAGTGCCAGAATCAAGCTCCATGAGCGCCCCGCACGCGGATTGGCGAACGCGAGTGGAATGGCAAGCAAGACCAGAATCATAGCACTTACCGGCAATCCTATGCGCCATACCAGTTCTGCTGAATTTTCGGGTGATGGATGCTTTACTAGCTTCGCAGTGGATAATGATTTTGGCGTCACAGCAGCCATTTTCGCCTCAAACGGTTCGATTCTCATTGCATAGCGACCAAATTCAAGTATTTTATACTCGGCTGACCCAGCCAACCCTTCGTATCTTCTCCCATCCAGCAACACCAGAAATCGGTCACCATTTTTTTCTGTAGCCTGATAACCATGTTCCGAAAACATCACACCCAGTTTATCGTGCTGTAACGATTGCATGAAAATATTTCGCACGGTATTTTGTGATCCAGCAAAATTCTCTACAAAATACACTCGATCTGCGTGTTTGGACTCCTTGAAAACACCCGGTGCTATAGTTGCCACATCATCACGGGTTTCAATTTGCTGCCGCAGCTCTTCACTCTTTAACAATGACCAGGGTGCCAAAAAAAGACTTAAGGCAGCAATAGACAGGATTAAAGGAACTGAAAAATACACGACTGGCCTTACCCATGCTGTCAGACTTAATCCCGAGCTAAACCAGATAATCATCTCGCTATCACGATAACATCTTATAAGCGTCATCAAAACAGCAATAAATAGTGTTAATGATAACAATACAGACAAGTTATTGAGTACGCTAAACCCTAAAAAAGCCAGCACCGCTTCCGCTGCAAAAGAGCCGCTTGCTGCCTGCCCTAGCAATCGGATCAACAAGGTCGTGAAAGTAATCGCCAGCAATACCAGAAAAACCGCTAATGCAGTGCTGGTTAATTCTTTATATAAAGCGCTTCGAAAAATCATATATTATGAATATTTTTGACTTTTTATGAAAATTCTATGGATAATTGGCATAAAAACAAGTTTTCAATATAACAATACATCCCGTACCTCAAGGAGTAAAACGTGGAATTTAGCATAAAAAGCGGCAGTCCGGAAAAACAGCGTACGGCTTGTGTCGTCGTCGGGGTATTTGAACCCCGTAAACTCACACTTGCCGGCGATCTGATCGACCGCGTTTCCGATGGCTATATTAGCGATATTATTCGCCGTGGGGACATGGAAGGCAAGCTAGGTACAACGCTATTATTGCACAACGTTCCCAATACACTCTGCGACAGGGTGCTGCTCGTTGGATTAGGAAAAGAACGGGATTTTAAAGACAAGGAATATCGGACTGCAGTCAGCTCTTCTATCCGTAATTTGAACGAAACAGGTTCAATGGAAGCCGTTATCTTTCTCACTGAATTACAGGTAAGGAAACGCGATACCGCCTGGAAAATTGAGCAAACGGTTTTGATGGCAATGGAGAGTACCTACCGTTTCGACCGGTTGAAAAGCAAACTGAGCGACGTGCGCAGACCACTGCGAAAACTTACTTTGGGTGTATCTCGTCGCAATGAACTGGCGGATGGCGAAGCCGCCGTCAGTCGCGGTCTGGCAATTGCTCAAGGCATGAATATGGCGAAGGATTTGGGAAATCTTCCTGGCAACTACTGCACGCCAAGCTACCTTGCAGAACAAGCACAAGGCTTGGCCAAAACCTTAAACATGAAAGCCGAAATTCTTGAACAGAAAGATATGGAAAAGCTGGGTATGGGTGCTTTTCTTTCTGTGGCGAAAGGCAGTCGACAGCCGCCTAAATTGATTGTCCTCCATTATCAGGGGGGCGACAAAAAACGCAAGCCAGTCGTGCTCGTCGGCAAAGGCGTCACTTTTGATGCTGGTGGCATTTCACTTAAACCTGCTGCCGAAATGGACGAAATGAAATACGACATGGGTGGCGCTGCCAGCGTACTTGGCACCATGAAAGCCATTGCGCAAATGCGGATTCCGCTGAATGTGATCGCTATTATTCCAGCATGTGAAAACCTGCCGGACGGCAATGCCAACAAACCTGGTGATGTCATCACCAGTATGTCAGGCCAGACCATTGAAGTGCTGAATACCGACGCAGAAGGGCGCCTGATATTGTGCGACGCTCTGACCTATGCCGAACGCTTTGAACCAGAAGTGGTAATCGATATCGCCACACTTACAGGCGCCTGCGTTATTGCACTTGGGGCTCACGCCAGCGGACTATTCAGTAATGATGACAGCCTTGCCCGCGAAGTTTTACATGCAGGTGAATACGCCCATGACCGCGCCTGGCACATGCCTATGTGGGACGAGTATCAGGAACAGTTAAAAAGCAATTTTGCAGATATGGCGAATATTGGTGGCCGCGCTGGTGGCAGCATTACAGCTGCCTGCTTCCTATCACGATTTACAAAAAAATACGACTGGGCACACCTGGATATTGCAGGCACGGCATGGAAATCGGGCAAAGATAAAGGTGGCACAGGCAGACCAGTACCACTATTAACGCATTTCCTGATCAACCGTGCAAAAGACTAACTTTTGAAAACCGTAGCTATCCGCCAAGAACGATAACGAACACTGTCCAATGACACAAATAGATTTTTACACGCACGTTGAGAATAAACATCAGGTTGCCTGCATGTTAAGCGCCAAGGCGCTAGAGCGCGACATGCGGGTTTTGATTTACACACCTGACAAAGCAGTCAGTGAGGTAATGAACCAATTGCTATGGAGCGCATCGGCAACGGCATTTCTACCTCACTGCAGCCCTCAAAATGAACTTGCAGCTTTAACCCCCATTATTATTCAGCATGAAGCAGATGGTTTGCTGCACGATGAAGTACTATTAAATCTGAGATCAGAGCACCCACCATTTTTCAGCCGCTTTCAACGGCTTATCGAAATCGTCAGCACGGATGAGGCAGATCGTCTGGCCGCACGAGACCGTTTCAAATTTTATCGTGACCGCGGCTATGAAATCCGTTCCCATGATTTGAGCAAAGGAAAGTCCTGATCTTATTATGGCCACCGAAAACGACATCTTTGGAAAAATGAATGCGCTATTACGCAAACATCAAAATAGCGCGCCCCCACCTTCCATGCCTCAACAACCTGGATTGGCATCCCAAGAAGACGAACCCTCTTTTTCGGAATCGACAAAGACGTTAAGCGCTTTGGACATTCCTGTACTGACCGAAGTATTTATTGAAGATGAACCCATCCCTGTATTAACCGACACCCTCGAAACTGACGAAATGCAGTCAATGGAGGCTGCGCAAATACAAGAATTGGAACTCGATCTAGACCCTTACTACACAGCAACTTTTGATACAGAACCAACCGACCTTCAGGAAGATAATTCTGCATCTCTGGCTTTTGAAGCTATGGATCACCCATCGTTGATTACCGAAGAAATTTCGTTCACGGATTTCCCTGAAATTGAATCAGAAACCCCTGATCTGGATACGTTACCTACAGAACTTTCTAGGCTTTTCGAGTTACAGGAAAAATTCGAGCCCCATAGCGAAGAAGATAGCCCCCCCCTTGAACACCTTAATAAAGATGCTGAAGCCGAAGTCGAACCAGAAATCCTCCAACAGATACCAGAAGTAACTGCACAAAAATCCCAGGCACAAATCTCAGACTCTTTGACCGAAGAAATTTTGCGCTCCATCGACCGGCATTTGCAGAAAGCAATGGAAAAATCCGTTGCTCCCCAACTGGCGAATTCACTTGATAAAGCACTGTCCAGCATGCTTGACCAGTTCAGTATGCACATCGAGGAAATGGTCAAAGAAACCATAGCGAATGAACTGCAGAAGCAACTCACTGCCATGCTCGACGTTTCCATTGACGCAGATCCAGCCCCAACCACGCCAAACAACAGCGGACATGCCAACGATTCGGTATAATCCTATTTTTTATACAAGCACTGCATCACAATGGAACTTGCTAAAAGCTACGAACCCACAAATATTGAACAACGCTGGTATCAACTCTGGGAATCTAGGAATTTTTTTAAAGCTGGTCTAGAATCAGGCAAACCTGCCTATTGCATTATGCTGCCACCCCCCAATGTGACTGGCACACTGCATATGGGCCATGCTTTTCAGGACACCTTGATGGATTGCCTCACACGCTACCATCGCATGCGCGGTTTCAATACCTTATGGCAACCGGGAACGGATCATGCGGGTATTGCCACACAAATCGTAGTAGAACGCCAGCTTGAACAGCAAGGCCTATCCCGTCACGATCTGGGGCGTGATGAATTTATCAAACGTGTCTGGCAATGGAAAGAAGAGTCCGGCTCCACCATAACTCGCCAAATGCGCAGACTGGGCGCCTCCTGCGACTGGTCCCGCGAACGCTTCACCATGGACGAAGGCCTGTCCCGTGCTGTCAGCGAAGTGTTTGTGACCCTCTACAATCAAGGACTCATTTATCGTGGCAAACGCCTGGTCAACTGGGATCCGGTACTGGGCACGGCGGTATCTGACCTGGAAGTTGTTCCTCAGGAAGAAGATGGCCACATCTGGCATATCCGTTACCCGCTAGAAGAAGGCGATGGCTACCTGGAAGTTGCAACTACCCGCCCGGAAACCATGCTGGGCGACGTTGCAGTGGCAGTCAATCCAGAAGATGAGCGCTATAAACATTTGGTCGGCAAACACGTCCGTTTGCCATTGAGCGAACGCACCATTCCAATCATTGCCGATGACTATGTCGATCCTGCATTCGGCACCGGTTGCGTAAAAATCACACCAGCACACGACTTTAACGACTATCAAGTTGGCCAGCGACATCATTTGGTTTCAATCAATATTTTCACGCTGGATGCTAAAATAAATGAAATGGCGCCGGAAGAGTATCAAGGGTTGGATCGTTATGTAGCACGTACTAAAATCCTGGCAGATCTTGAAGCAAAAGATCTGCTGGTAGCCGCCAAACCTCATAAAATGATGGTACCACGCGGTGACCGTTCTCACGCCGTCATTGAGCCCATGTTAACCGACCAATGGTTCGTAGCCATGGAAGGACTTGCTCAACGCGGTCTGGAAGTGGTTGCAAAGGGCGAATTGCGCTTTGTTCCGGAAAACTGGACAAACACCTACAACCAGTGGCTCACCAACATTCAGGACTGGTGCATTTCCCGTCAACTTTGGTGGGGGCATCGCATTCCCGCCTGGTACGACGAAGAAGGTAATTACTATGTTGCCAAGACCCTGGAAGAGGCTCAAAAACAAGCCGGTGACAAAAAACTTACCCAGGATGAAGATGTGCTGGACACCTGGTTCAGTTCTGCCCTTTGGCCTTTTTCGACTCTGGGCTGGCCAAGTAACACCGAAGAACTAAAAACATTCTTGCCTACCAGTGTGCTAGTGACTGGTTTTGACATCATCTTTTTCTGGGTCGCGCGCATGGTCATGATGTCACTGCACTTCACTGACAAAGTGCCATTCAATGAAGTCTATGTACACGGACTGGTACGTGATGCAGAAGGCCAGAAAATGAGCAAATCCAAGGGTAATGTACTTGACCCTCTGGATCTGATTGACGGCATCACGCTACAGGAACTGATCACCAAACGCACCAGCAATTTGATGAACCCCAAGCAAGCGGAGTCCATCACCAAAACAACCCGCAAGCATTTTCCGGATGGCATCACATCCGTTGGAACGGATGCGTTACGTTTCACTTTCGCCAGCCTAGCCACACATGGACGCGACATCAAATTTGACTTGCAACGCTGTGATGGCTACCGCAATTTCTGCAACAAGCTCTGGAATGCCACCCGATTCGTTCTCATGAACACAGAAGGTCATGATGTCGGACTCGACGATAGCGCACCTCTGCACTATTCAGATGCCGACAAGTGGATTATCAGCCGCTTGCAGCAGGCAGAATCGGAAGTGAGTGATGCGCTTAACACCTATCGCTTTGATATGGCTGCACGCAGTATTTATGAGTTTGTCTGGGATGAATATTGTGACTGGTATGTCGAACTGGCCAAGGTACAAATCAGTCAGGGCAATGAAGCGGAGCAGCGCGCTACTCGCCGTACGCTGGTGCGTGTGCTTGAAACCACGCTGCGTCTGGCTCACCCAATCATTCCGTTTATCACTGAAGAACTGTGGCAGAAAATTGGACCACTCGCCGGAAAATCTGGCGAAAGTATCATGCTACAACCCTTTCCTGAGCCTGATACTTCGCGCATAAACGCATCCTCAATTCAACACATTGCCATATTAAAAGAATTGGTTAATGCGTGCCGAGGCCTGCGTTCGGAAATGAGTCTTTCACCTGCCCAAAAAGTGCCATTGATTGCGCTGGGTGATAAAGCTGCTTTGGCCAGTTACGCACCCTACCTTGTAGCATTGACCAAATTATCCGAGATCAGCATTGCCGACAATGAACTACCGGAAGCCGATGCCCCAGTTGCGATTATTGGCGACTATAAATTAATGTTGAAAGTAGAAATAGACCGGGCTGCAGAAATGGCGCGCCTGGAAAAAGAAATCAACAAACTGGAAGTTGAAATTACCAAAGCGCAAAGCAAACTTTCAACCCCCAGTTTTGTAGATAAAGCGCCCGCAAAAGTAGTGGAACTGGAAAGGGAACGACTGGCTAATTTCAGTGATACGCTTGATAAGCTGAAAATCCAGTTAAGCAAACTGAGTTAACACACTCAAACCGTAATCAATCACCCCAGGGACATAGCTAATTAAAACGCTTGCTATATCTCTGGGTTAAAGTCTTGTGCTCAGACGTCACTTTCTACCTCAACACGCCCCCAGCTATTTTCATTTCGCACCACTTCGTGCCTGGCCCATTTTTCAAATTCGACCAAAGTACAGCTTCCTTTACTGCGCCTGCCCGGACCAACCAGTACCTTAAAAGTGACACTCTCAGACTCGATTTCATCTCTTGCAGTTGTAATTGAGATGATCTGCCGAACAACCCAGCGGTTACCAAACTCACCGTTGCTATAACTACCGCCCAATCGAATATCCAGCTTTATAGCCATGAACTATCTACCACTCATATTGCTGGCAAAACAACTTCATCTTGCCGACGATTTCATCACGCTCAAAGAAACGGTCTGCCCGGGATAATCTCGCCTCATCTCGCACATCCGGCTCGCCCCCAAAACAAAAAATCGGCACATTGAGCATTAACTCCATCCGAACCATACGTATGACATCCAACGGATCAAATGCATCATACTCATCAAGATCGAGCAAAATAAATCGATGTTGCAGAATATCCTGAAAACCGCCTAAATCTTCCAGATCCAGCGTAACAACCATTTCCCACCCTGCAGGCAGCCCTGCTTGCAGGGAAGCCAGCAAATCTTCATCTCGCGTCATTACAATCATTTTTTTCTGCAGACGGGAGTCTATAGTTGGTATAGCCATTTCAATTACCTGTTATTTATTACGTTCGTTCACAACGAGCACTAAGCACTGATAAACGCGGTGTTCATTATCAATGCTGCCCAATATTCCGCTTCACCCAACGGCATCATCAGTATCAGTTCAGCTTGCAAAGCTTCAATTGTTGGGCTGGATAAAACCAGTTTTTCCAATTGTTCCGCAGATAAAACGCGAGACAACATGATGCGAGAGAATTTTCCATCTACAGTCAGCACTCTTACCCAGTTTGTGCCATCATGCTTTTCAGTGAGAAAAGTACGAGCATTGAGCTTAATACCATCAGGTACCAGCCGTTTGCCATTTGATGCGTCCAGCTCAGCTAATTCAGGAAGTACTGCATCTCGAGCAAGAACCTCATCTGCGGATAACGCTGACTGAATAAAATCCCACTTCAGGCCTGCTTGAAGACTATCCCAAAACACTTTCACGAGTACCGATTCATCCGGCACAGACTGATGACTTTGCCAATCTGTCATCGCTACACTTAACGCTTCGGCCATCCAATTACGAAAACCTTCAGTAGGGCAAGCAATACACTGCACAAAATGTGCTATTGGAAAATGCATCAGAAAGCTACTTGCCAGTACAGCACAATTTCCGATTGTCGCAGCACCGCTTCCCCCAATTTTACGGCCATCCAGCCAGACGTCTTGCGCATGAAGCTCCACTTCCATGCCAAACCGCCTGTAAGTGGCTAACATAGGGGCCAATCCCCATTCGAACCATTCCTGAGGCCGACCCGGCAGCAATTCAAGCGGCACAATCAATACAAAACAATATTGAAATTCATCTACCCATACCGTGCCACCCCCTAACGGACGTTGCAATACCGGCACCTCAAGAGGTTGCGCAAGTTCCGCCATCAAATTCTGATGTTGCCCCAGACATATATGTTCAGTGGTTCTGCCCCAGAGTAAAATCGGGGCAGCATTAGCCACCTGATGATCTGCCAACCCCGCATAAGTCGCATGAAATGTTGCAGGTGCAACCAGACCGATATCAATCCAACGGGCAGCCGAACGCATTAGTTATTGAAGGAATCGAGGGTAGAGAGCAACCTATGCACGTGGATTACAGTGACTCTTTTTGCTCATCCGATTTAAAAAACTTACCAAAGTAAAAATCGCGCTGGTTCAATGTCTTCAACTGTCCGACGCGCTCTTCTATGCCTTGTTGCAAAATTTCGGCAAGGTATCGACCTTGTTCTCTATCCAGAATATGGATTTGCGACATCAGATCTTCATCCAGCGTCAAAAAATGCTCCGCCAATCCTTCAGGATGTTGCAAATGTAATAACCAGGACTCGCATTGTGGGTCCTCCGCGTCTAAAGGTGACATAGTTATTTTACCGAGCCAAGCCAACCTCGCCACCTGATTAAACTGGCGAATATCCAGCTTTTTGCCTTTTTTATACTTATTAAGTTCGTTCTTGATTTGGCCAACATCGGTTACTTTAATTTGCTTCATACTGGACTTCCTGCTTCAAAACAATCAGTGTGGCGAATATTTCATCTGAGTGCAACCACGCTAAAATTAGGGGAATTATTCGACATCTGGCTAAAATAAATGCAAACCAAATATAATTATGCCTTCTATCCTTCCATCATCACATCGTTGAAACCCTTAAAAACAAAACCCGCCGAAGCGGGTGTTGTTCCATACAACATGTATCACCTGATCAAATTAAAACGCGCTGGATTTCTCGTAAATACCACCAGCCACACCTGTCAACGTTTCAAGAATCTCATCTGGCGCATCGCTGATGCCCATGAAGGTCCCCATACCCAGATTAGGCCAGGCCAATGCAAGGCGATAACGTCCATATAACGCATTGACTTTACCGTTCACTACATATATCTCGTAAGGCAAAGCAGCAATATTGTCCGAACCGATTTTCTTCACAAACCAGCTTTCACCCGTTTTAGGGTCATTCATCGCCACGCCAAACACAGCAATTTTTTTATCTGCCATGATCACTTCATAGGATTTTGAAGTTGTATTTTTGCCTTTAGCCAAATTGTCCTGCACAGCTTTCACGGCAGACTCAAAACTAGGATAGGACTTCAACTCATTTTTATCTGAATCAAACTTTTCCATCCCTACCATGTAACGATAGTTGGCTAATGAGTCAGGCTTTTCATCTCCACCAAAACCCTTACCAGCACCCAAAGCACTACTTAACTTCTCCTTAACCGCTTTCACGGCGCCTTCAGCAGAACTAAACTGCTTACGGAAGTACGCTCTGTACCAGTAATCAGGATTCATATAAGAAACCGTTCCATCAGAACGCACACCAATACGAATTGCTGCGCCTACAATTGCAGCACCACCCATTGAACGAATGGCATCAAGAATCCCTTTATCAGTCACAATCAACACGCCATAATACTGAGACATACCGGCTGGATAATGGTGCCCAATGACGGAAAATCCTTCCGCTGCGACTTTCTTTTCAACTTGCGCCATGGTTGACTTTATATCACCACCATTTACTTTATCCCCATAAATATAGGGGGTGACAGCAAGTGCTATTGGCGCCCAAATCAGCATCGCAAGCAAAATCAGATATTTTTTCATTTTTTGTCTCCAATATACAATTTTGATAAACAGTATTTTCGTTATGTGACTTTCATAAAACGCCACATTCTATTACCACATGGATTTTTCTTCTTTTCCACCTGCAGCCGTAACAAGCGCTTTACGAATTTCCTCAGGTGACTTCATGATATTCATGAAACTATTTTTACCCATCATTGCCAAATCCGGAAAGCTGGTAGCAATACGGAAACGTGCATAAAGCGCATACACTTTATTTCCAGCAACAAGCATCTCATAAGGTAAATGCGCTGTTGATTTCACATCCTTGAAATCAATTTCGCTCATAATGAATTTATCATCCATGTATTTGTTTTCACCACCCTTGAGAGCGACTCCAAACACAGCTTCTTTCTTACCAGGAATATCAATGCGATAAACCTTGCTTACGCCGCCTTTACCGGCGGCAAGCCCTGCCTCAACACCTTTGATAGCTTCTTCATAACTATCGTATTCAGCCAGCAAGCTAGGCTCATCAAAATACTCCATACCCACCATATAATGGTATTTACGAAGTTGGCGAGCTGTTAAACCGCGCGCACCAAACTCTTCGATCTTGCCTAAAGCCGTGCCCAGCTTATCTGCCACGCTCTTTAAATCACCTTTCATACGGTAAGCGTTCGCCTGGTAAACCGGATTTGTGTAAGACACCTGTACTTCATCACTCACTTTCGTGACAGAAACACGCTGCATTGCACCGAAACCGCCGTGCTCAGATTGCGCTGCATTACGCTTCAACTCGTCATTGGTCACAATCAGAATAGTGGCGCCTGGGTATGGAGAATAGGTGCCCGCAATCGCAAAACCCTGTTCAGTTAACGCTTTCTTGGCAAGATCCACTTTTTCCGCAACCGTTCCTGGTCCTTTGGAGCCGAGGATAAATGGTTTTAATACATCATCGGCCATTGCTGTTGCTATACCCAGCAACATTAAAGCCATGAGAAAGAATGATTTAATTAATGAGTTCATTGTGCCTCCAGTACAGATTTATTTTGTGAAACCGACATGCTTTTCCAGCATACTTGGCTTGTATCTATTCCTTGCCCGATAAGCAAGGATCAGTATTTTGATACTAACCTATCCTAGCCCTCTATACCAGAGGGAATTTGGTAAAAAAAAGGCCGAAAGCAAAGCTTTCGGCCTTTTTTAGCATTTATAGATTCAAACGCTTTCTATCAAATTACATCTTCCAACCGTAAGCAATGCCAAGTGCATCTTGAGACATTTTCAAATTAACTGGCGTAGCTGTTGTACTCTTAATTTCTTTGTTAAACGCATGCATATAAGAAACGCTTAACTCTGCTTTGTTAGCCAAAGTCCAAGTTGCGCCCAGTGTCAAATGCTGTTCAACAGTTGCTGGAGCTAAAATGTTGAAATAGGTTTGAGTTCCATCAAATGGTGCTTTAGCATAGTTGTAACCAGCACGCAAAGTCAGGTCTTTGCTGAGTGCATGAGATACGCCCAACTTATACACGGTTGTATCTTTCCAGCCGAAACCAGAACCACAATCCGAACCTAAAGCACATGTGTTGGTTTGAACGTTTGCCAGAGCTCTGATACCGCCATAATTAATCTGAACAACATCAGCAGCAATCACTGTCTGAGGATTGACGTCAAACGCAATACCTATACCGTAGGTTTCAGGAATATCAAAACTGCCACGACCTGCGAACAAATCACTATATTTATAGAAATCTTTCATCTTGGTCTTGCTTTGATAGGTAGCACCCATAGTCACGTTCGACGCAATTTTTCCAGTCCAGCCCAACTTCAAACCATAACCTGTAGATGTATCCTTACCATGGTTTGGAATTCCAAATCCTTCAAGCCCTTCAGCCTTGAAGGTTGAATAGGCTAAATTCAATGACACACCAATAGCATGATTTGGATTTATCTTCATCGCCCATGTAGGAGCAATGAAAAGTTGTTCAAGATTACTGTTGGTCTTAGAAACTGCACCACCTTGTGATAGTAAGCCAGTGTTGTAATCTGTGTTCATTCCGCCGTTACCAAAAACCGAAACACCTACAGACATGTCAGAACTGATCATTTTATTATAACCAAATTCTGGTACAAAGAAGCTTGTAGAGCCACTTTCATAGTTACCGGCGGCAACTGGCAGACCCGCTCCAAAAGTAGCTGTGCGCTTAGGGCTAAAATAATCCACGCCAAAATCAACACGATCACCTACCATAGCCATACCGGCAGGATTAGTGGCAGCAGCCAGCGCATCTTGTGGAAGCGCAATCCCTACACCGCCCATACCTTTCGCTTTAATACCATAACCATGTGAAAAGTAACCATTGGTTGCAGAAGCAATTCCAGGAACTGCCAAGCCCGCTATAGCCATAATTCCGATCAGTTTTTTAAGTTTCATGTTTCCTCCGACAAATTGGGTTGAGTACCGACTCGTTTTTTAAATTTTTTTATCATTCATAGAACAGCCGTGAATGGGTACTAATATTACAAAATCTCACTTCTTTGACAACTCATTTGCAGCCATTAGTCTATTTATACCGGTAGCATGTTGCACAAATGCAACACTCGCGTTTTTACCACTTATGACAAAAAATGGGCTGAACACTTTGTTCAGCCCATTTTTAAATTATCAAGCTTACTGAGCGTTTTACATTTTCAGTCCGTAAGCAATACCAATAGCATCCTGCTTCATCCGGATGGTGCTATCTGTCGCAGAACTATACATACCCTTATCAAATGCATGCATGTACATTAACGATAATTCAGATTTATCGGCTAGAACCCAGGTTGCACCCAAACTTAGATGGGATTCTGTGGTTGCCAACGCAACAAAGTTGAAATAGTTTTGGTCACTATTAAATGGTGCTTTGGCATAGTTGTAGCCAGCCCGCAAAGTCAGGCCTGGTGAATATTTATATGACAAACCTAATTTGTAGACGGTCTGATCATTCCAGCCAAAACCGGGTCCATTATCCGTGCCCAGCAAAGCTTGATTACTGCCCGGATTATTGAGCGCCTTTACATCACCGTAATTGATTCGCACCACGTCTGCAGCGATGATCATGCTCGGCGTTACATCAACAGCAATGCCCAATCCATAAGTCGATGGTATATCCAGCGAACCTCCTTCAGCTAGCATGCCCTTGTATTTATCAAACTTGGACATCTTGGTTAAGGTTTGATAAGTAGCCCCTAAAGTAACGTTTTGCGCCACCTTTCCAGTCCAACCCAATTTCAATCCATAACCTGTGGACTTGTCATGCCCGTTACCGGTCAGATTCACACTATCGCTCGACTTACCAGCAAAGCCTTCCAATCCACTGATTGAAAATTGTTGGTATACCAAATTCAGACTTACACCAATTGCGTTGTTTTCATTTATTTTCATTGACCATGTTGGTGCAACAAACAATTGCAACATGTCACTGGAAGCGTTTGATGCACTGCCACCTTGAGAAAACAAGGGTTTATTGTATTTTGTGTTAAGACCACCATTACCGTAAACCACGACACCAAGCGCCATGTCTTTATTAAGCATATGGTTGTAGCCCACTTCCGGAATCAGAAAATACTTGTTATCACTTGTATATTCACCTGTGCCAATAGTTGGATTTGCTCCCACTCCATTCGGACCCAGAATAACTGAACGATCAGGTTGAAAGTAGGTTAACCCAATATCCAACCGGCCACCCACCATCACCATACCTGCAGGGTTGGTAGCAGCCGCCATAGCATCTTGAGGAAGCGCAATTCCTGCACCACCCATACCACGCGTCTTAATACCATAACCTTCAGCAAAGTAGCCATTTGTGGCCGAAGCAATACCAGGGGCAGCCATACCTGCAATTGCCATCATGCCAATCAATTTCTTAAATTTCATGTATTTCTCCAACTAATTAAGTGCTGCATTTGTATATTGTTAAATTGCTAAGTAATTTTAAAATAGTTGGGATTTATGTATCGTTTTTTGAATTAGCTTTAAAGCCAAATTTTAAAGCACCGGTTTTTATATCGGCACTCTTTGTTAATCCTTTACCTTATAACAGTCCAGCACCAATATCTTCACCCGCCATCTGGCGCTTTACGTTATCCACGTCGATTTTTTTCAGCGCAAACGGAAATGATAAAATATCAGACGGACTGGAATCGCCGTAAGGTCGGTTACAGGCAGACACTTCTTCATCATCCTTACCTGGACAACCCGACGTCTGGAATGGCTTCCCTGAGTTAATCAGCTCTGCAAGCTCGTCTTCCGGCATGCCAAATTCGATAACCTGGCCTTTGTCGTTAAACTGCATGTTGCTGAAATGACCGCCTGCATAATCAATAATAAAACGTGCCAACTGCACGCGACGCCATTGCGCACGGTCACAGGCTGGCCAATCTTCCATCATGGACCCCTGTTCCGGGAAGAAAGCGAACATGTGATTATGGCCGCCCAAGTCCTTAATTTTTTGACACACTTCCAGTATTTCTTGTTCGGTTTCACCCATGCCGCAGATCAAGTGCGCACCAAATTTTTCCGGACCATAAATCTCTGCTGCCCATTCAATGGCTTGCCAGTATTTGGAATAACGATGTGGGCTATCAACGGTTTTACCGCGAGTACGTTCAAAAATTTCCGGTGTGACCGCATCCAGCGCAACGGTGAAGATATCTGCGCCAAGCTCTTTCAACTTGACCAGATCTTCCCTTTCCATCGTAGTTGGATTGGAAAGGATAGATACCGGGATATGCGGCAATTCGTCAGTCCAGCGCTTTAGCAAAACAAATGTGTCCGCATCTGAATTAGGGTGCGTAATCATGGAAATGCACATACGCTGAAACTGCCCTTTATCGGTAGACGCTTTTACCCGTTCGATGACTTCATCGTATTTGGCAGTTGGCCAATCTACACGAATAAAGTTACGGTCAGCGTAATCACGTGTTTCTTCACGATGCCGTGCCAAGCCACAATAGGTACAGTTAGCACGACAACCTTCAGGATAGGTGACCAACAGATTCAGGCAGTTGGTGCATGCTGTCCGATGCATATTACCAGGAATAAGACCCAGCGTAATGGCAGCAGCGGTGCTCATCTGTATATATTCAGGCGAACGCATTTCCGGGGTTTTGATGTGGTAATTAGGTCGATAAAAGTTGACCGTTTGAACATCATTATTCTCAAGTACTGCACTCATTTTTCTCTCCTAATTCAAGGCCAAGTTCTACAGAATTTACCACAGTGTTACCAAAGCATCGCTGATATAACTTTTTAATTTGCCCGCTATATTGTGCAAAAAAATGCCCTTATAACTTGCTATTTTGCATTCAGCTTTTTAAAACCCTGTGAGTATTTCACTTCATTAAACACTAAAATATTCCGGAAATGCGATCCACCCTTTTCGGTGCATTGCATCTTTTTGCGCTTCTTCACTTTTCCAGTGCTGATTCAACCATTGTCTTCTTTCAACTGCTCGTTTCAATGTCGTTTCAAACTGGTCACGAATATCTTCTTCGAAATCGGCAAACGCTTTTTTGTCCTGACCATTCAACCAAGCTGCAGCCGCTTGTCCAGCACGTTCTCCTGATACTACCCCAGCTGAAATACCTGCGCCTGTAATTGGGTGCGTCAGCCCTGCTGCGTCACCCGTCAGCATGATATTTCCCACTACCAGTTGTTCACGTAGCCCGCCCACAGGTATAGCGCCACCCGTGCGGTAAGATATCTCTTCGCCTACACGACCTTCCGCAACTAGCTGACTGTGCAGTGCATCCAGTGGCGTTTTAAGATCAGCAGTAAAATGCTTGTCAGCACCCAATCCCAAATTTGCAAACTTCCCTTTGGGAAATAGCCAGCCATATCCACCCGGGAATGCATCAGACAGCCAAATATCCGTATCCTCATATGCCTGTTTCAGTGGCACTGTGTACTGACGTGTATGCACTATATCCAGTTCAGGCAAACCCAGCGATTCTGCAACAGTAGAATGAGGCCCATCGGCAGCAATCAATACGCGATATTCAATTTCTTCTTCTGCAAGTGCAGTTTTGATCCATGCTCGGGATTCTGCTGCATCCAGCCTAACCAATCGACTCTCTAATTGCAACACGGCACCATTTCGTGCAGCTTCATTCGCCAGCGCCTGATCAAAGGCAGCCCTGTCTATCATCAACCCAGGAAATTCTGTTTCTTCCACTGCACCTGAAGGAAGCAAGCTTTTCATTCCGGTGATACGCTGAAATATCACCCCTTCAGACTGGGCATATTTACCCATAGGTAAAGGGATGAACTCAGCGCATTGCACCGGCAAACCGACTTCCTTGCGACGATCGATTACCAGCACGGACAAACCTTCTCGCGCTGCGGCAACAGCTGCTGCGCCACCCGCGGGGCCCAGCCCAATAATCAGAACATCAACCTTCTTAACCAATCCAGTATTCCCAGCTTATTTCGCTATTGCAAACTACATCATTCCAAAATTGGAGAAAACTAATTACGTTGCGTCTGTTTGCCCTATTGGTTCAGTTGTTTCTGCTGAATCAAGCGCCAATGTTATTACGGCAATAAAATCGGCTGGCATTAGCGTCAACATATCCACTTTTCTCTGAGCAAAAAAATCATTCACTTTCTGTTCCAGCTGTTCAGCATGCGTATCACGCAAGGCTGATTCCAGATCGGCAATGATACGCTTGGGACTGACAAACACATCCCCCGTGAACCACACCTGCTTAATTCGCTGCATTTTCCGGTCAAACGCAACACGCACTCTAAGCAGTCCACCCGAAAATTTCTGTACCGCTTCAACTAATGGCATGTCCGAAACTGGTTTAGACAACATATTTACCCAGTCAGGGTGGTCAATTTCAGCCAACGCTACTTCATAACGTGCTTGCTCAATTTCCGACAATTCACCTGATTCAAACGTGACATTAAATTCCTGTGCAAATGCGTCTGCCAATTTCACCTTTACTTCTGCCATTTCTGGCGTTTTTCCCAGTAAATCCGCCAAGTTTGCAACCCGATCCCTAGCAGATGCGATAGCTTTATCGGATAACTTTTCTGCCGGAATACGCAGTACGCGTAACATTTTTTCTACATCAAACTGGATCAGCAACGTGCCTTGGTACATCAAGGCATCACCATCAAATGCGCCGCCGGTCCCTGATATTTTTTTGCCATTCACTTCGATGTCATTTCGTGGGCGATACTGCGCATCAACACCTAATGCACTAATACCCTTAGCTGCGGCTTCACAAATTCGGCGGGAAATCTGGGTCATATCCGCCGTACCTAAATCATGCTTGTTAAGATACAGCTCCCAGCCTATTTGTGTTTCATCAAAGTAAATCGCACCGCCGCCAGTAATGCGGCGTTGAATATCTATATCATTATCTGCACAGTAATCCAGGTTTAATTCCTGTTCTGCACTTTGATGAAAACCCAATAACGCGCAAGGTTTAAACCGCAAAAACCGCAACGTATTGGGAATTTCATTCGCCTGACGTGCTTCCAGCAAAGCGCGATTAAGCGCCATATTCTCTGCTGCAGGGAGCAGGCCAGTATCAATCGTTCGCCAAATTTTATTCATATAAATAAAGCACGTACGCCGCTTGGGCAACAACGATTATAAATTTCGAACTATCCACAGGATGAATCACACCTGAATCAAAATTCAACATTTCAACAATATGTATATCCGTTGAAATAAGTGCTGCGAATTAACTACAGCAACCTCCGCCTGCAGAAATACCAGAAGTCACAACCTTAATGCCTGACAACCCCCCCGAACTGACTGAGGGCGTTGCTTTACGTGTACGTTCCATTTCAATGATGCGTTGTATGTCAATTTGCAAACCGGCATCTTCCGTTTCTATCGCCATCACTTCATCACCAATCGCAATTGAACAGCAAGCTGGCGTCACCCGAACATCACGTTCAAGCCGGGCTGCCAACTCAACCATGCCATCGGCAGGATGGGCAATCCCATTCAATCCTGCCATCACGGCATAGCTGTCAATTTCCATTTTGGCGCGACCTGTCGGGCGTGCACAACCCAATAAAATCGGGATGTCAGGCAATGCAACACGCGCATCCATGAAAAAACGTCCTACTTCTGCACTATCTGGCGTGACAAAAGGGCGGTTTTCTGGTGCGTAGAATGGCATCACTACCACCAGCACCACTGCAGTAGGCTTGTGGCGCTGAATAATTTCCAGCGCATTCCACTCGCCCAGCAGCTTGCCGTAATGCAGGCCAAGCACTATATGTGGCACTACCTTCATGTTGGTAGAAACCAGATACTCCAGCGTTCGCTCAAAATCATCCACATTCCGCTTCAAATGATAAACTTGCGTAATCGTGTCCTGAGAACCAATCACGTCCATCATGGCTGCATCAATGCCGCAATCTTCCATGCGACGAGCAATATCCATGTCGACCAATGCTGTGTGCATGGCAATCTTAAAGGTAGGGAAAGTATCTTTGATACGACGAATCGTCGCGTAATAGTCGTTATACTCAACTTCGTTGCGGTGGTTAGAACCGCCTGTCAACAACATCCCTTGGGCACCACTTGAAATCTGATCATTTACGACACGCCATAATTCTTCAGGCGTGCGTGCCGGGATCATCGGCTCAAGAATCTTCGCTTTACAGTGATCGCACTGCAACTTGCAATCCCCGCCGGTAATTGAAACTGCAGGCCAGGCACTTTTGCCACAACCGGCTATTTCAGAAGACGAGTAAGCTTTGAATGTCGGCGTATAAAAATTAACTCGCCCCACCCTTTCACCATGCAAGCCTATATAACGCTCTTGCATATCGGTTACCAAGCCCGCATCGAGGACAATGCCTTCCAATGGTTCAACTTGTTCTACAACTGATTGCCAACTATGCATAGAGTTTCCGCTATTTCCTACTATTCACCCTGCTTGCAGTGGTGTTTTCATTTGGTGAATGTAATAGGGGCGATATGAATCGCCCCTACTCGTACAACCTGTCAGACTGCGTCACCACTAATTAAAACGATATTAACAACCGCCAAAACCGTCAGCATTCATTTTCGCTTCAAATGCTGTAGCAACAGCACCACCAGTAACCAGACCGGCAGACTCGCCCTCCCAGTTTGAAGGCTTCAGCTTCACCAGCCAGCCACTAGCATAAGGATCAGCATTGATGCTGCCAGGCTTTGCAGCAACGGCATCGTTGATAGCCAGAATTTCACCCGCTACAGGTGCCTTAACCGGGCCTACCCACTTGCCAGACTCAACCGTGGTTACGGATTTGTTTTGATCAATTGATTTACCCACTTTTTTAGGGGTGTAAGAAACAATTTCGCCAGCCAGTGAGCATGCATAGGCAGTCATACCAATGGTCAGCGTGCCATCACCTTCGCGGCGTGCCCAGACATTATTGTCAACGTTATAGAACAGGTCATCAGGAAGGTTACACCCACGTACTGTTGCCATTTTTTATTTCTCCTCGATCAAAAATTAAGTGTAGGCCAACGCCCGTAAAAAGCAAATGCCCAACATATTTAGAAAAACAATGCCTTATCACAACTTAAAATCAAATCTGCCAATTTACTTGCATTGGAGATTTCATTTATTTCTGGAATGACATCGTCAACTTCTATTTCGTAACCTGGCATGGCCGGTTTGCATAAGTGAAATTTTACACCAGCAATCTTCGCGTCGCGAATAAATTCTAAAATTGTCTTGCCACCTTTCATGGCAGTCAAATTATCAGCGACGCCTTTTTTAGCCAAAAGCGCGCCTTCCATTGTGAAGAAAACGCTGACATCCGAATCCATGGAAGCCAGGATCGAGCCAATGTAAAACGGGGTAGCACAACGGTGAGCGGTTGATGGGCCACTGGTCATAACGATAACAACTGATTTTTCATCGTTATCCAGGTAATGTTCTTCTCCCATTACCTTGCTCCTCTTTCGCAATGAATATCGTCACGTTGAGTGCGCTCGCAATATCCAGCTTGCGCAACGTCCCCTGACACTAAAACCGACAATGAATCTTCAATAGACCCAGATGGTTTAACCCGTGCAATCCACGCTTCGTAAGGTTCGATATTCAGCAAATTAGGATCTTCCAGTACAGTATGGTTGGCCTCTACTATGACACAATCAAACACATTTGGTACAGGGCCTGCCCATTTTCCACTTTCAATCGTCGCAACCGGCTTGCCATTCGGACGCAGCGTACCGGGCTTGCGCACTCTCACATGGAGAATTTTGCCTGCAATACTTTGCGAGATATCTGTCATACCTATTGTAAAGGTACCGTCTTCTTCACGTCTGACCCAGATCTGATATTGATCATCATAGTACAACTCTGGTCGAAACTCGCAGCCGTTACATTCCATTGATTATGCACTTTGTTTTATTACAGGATAAAACATCGGAAAACACGAAGAAGCAACTAGGCATACTTCGTGTTTTCTGCGATTCAATTACAATACGCCTTTGTCGCTTAGAAAATCCAGAGAATCACTGACATTTTCATGGATACCCAATTTACGAGCTGACAAACCCATCGCGAGACCCAGCAATTGAGTGAAGTATACAATCTTTACATCTGTCTTGATGCCAAATTCTGTTTCTGCACGAACCTGATGCATTTCCAGACCGGAGTGGCAGGTTGGGCATTCTGTAGCAATCACTTCCGCACCTGCATCTTCTGCTGCCTGCAATAAATTCAGCACCAGTTGTGTAGAAGTATCAGAATCTGACAACGTGTGTGCACCGCCACAACATGCAGTTTTCAGTGGATAGTCTACATTCACGGCACCTGCTGCTGCCAGCAAATCATCCATGAAGTGCGGCTTATAGCTGGATTCAGAGCCAGGCCCCTGATCTTTCTCCGGGAATATCTGGCGTGGTCGGGTATACATGCAACCGTAATAATTTGCGACCTTGATACCATTCAAGGACTTGGAAATCTTCTGTTTGATACCTTCCGTTCCCAATTCTTCCATGAGCCACTCTAGCAAGTGAACCGTCCTGACATCACCTTTGTAAACTGGATCATCGGCTTTTTTAGCTAAATCCTGCACAGTCTTGAGGGAATCTTCAGAAGTAGCCAGCTCATACTCTGCTTTCTTAAGATTGTGGTAGCAACCATTGCAAGGCGCCATCACCGTATCATAACCCATCTGCTCACTGGCAATCGCCATATTCCGAGCAGACATATAGGTTTGCAGCATAGGATGAACGTTCTTGACTTCCATCGCTCCACAGCAATTCCAGTCCTGAAGTGTTTCCATCTCCAGGCCCAAACTCTTTACCAAAACACGTGTGGATCGATCATACGGACCGCCTGAACCTTCCAGGGCGCAACCTGGATAGTATGCAACTTTAGCCATGCGCCATCTCCTTTTGCTCTTTCACATACTGCCTTAACACTTCACCGGTACGACCCCACGATTTGGTTTTAGGCTTGATCACCATCGACAATCCCATATGGATAGGGTGCATGATTGGCACACGTGCCAGGAATTTACCAATATTCCCTTTTTTCAGCTCAGTCCATTTGTTCATACGTGCTACAAAGATACCTAACCAGCCATGCAAAGCCATTTGCACGATATCCTGCTTGGTGTTCTTAAAGAAATTGGACATCACTTCAGAATCTTCTATGCGACCACGATCCAGACACTGACGCGCAAATTCTTCATCAAAAATGGTTGAATTTGATTTGGGCCCAAAGCCTTCCTCTTCTATCCAGTGCGCCAAAGCTTTCATCACACCTTCAGGTCGGACATCTTTGGGACAAATATTTGTACATTTGTTGCAAGAAACGCACTGCCAGATAATATCTTTGTCTTTCAGAATTTCATCTTTTAGTCCCAAACGAGTGAGATAGATCCAGTAACGTGGATTAAAGTCTGTATTTTGCGCATACATGGTGCAAGAGTTTGTGCAAGATCCACACTGCCAGCAGCGATGTACATTTTCAGCACCATCGTAGGTCTGAATTTTAGCTTCAAAATCATCATCGTAATCCGTCAGCGTACGCGGAAGGATCATCGTGTTCCAGTGACCTGAAACATCCACACCATCTACTACCAGCTTGTCGCTAGTGATTAAACGATCCGCGTCGATGAGTGTTTTTTCATGAATAGCCATCTATTCTCTCCAATTAATTTCAGTCCTGTTGCCAGCACAGTCCTGTAGTCATTCATTGTCAGTTTGTTACTTGCACTTCTGAATCTTTTTTGACGCGTGTTCGTCCACTGCGACGCATCGTATCAATTCCGAGAAATTTCTTCACGTATTCTTCCGGCCCACCACTGCGTCCGAAATCCGCACTCAGCATCCCTTCTGCCATTGAGCGGAAGTAAGTGGAATAAGCATCTGCAAGCACCATATCCACCCAGAACGGCACATCTTTATAAATACCTTGCTCCGCTACTTGCTCTGCCAGCCACTTGCGTGCGCCTTCAAACATTTCAGGACTATTACCTAGCGGCACTTCTGCCATATGGTCATTACCCCGAATGAATTCGCGCAAGGCACCACTCACCGTCGATTGATCCCACACCCATCGCGACATCAAGGGATACTTGACTGGATCAGTGTAATGCAGCATTTCTGCTGCAAAATCAAAGGCAGCTCGCTTGATTTTGGCGGCCAATTTCTGTCCAGCTTTATCAGCTCCTTCATCAACTGGCAGCGCTTCGGTAAATGACTGCATACGTTCCAGCAGCATTCCATTTCCATACAACAGCGTTTTAATCAATAAAACAGATTGCTGCTCACCCATTTTTTGCAATACGGGATATACCCGTCGCCTTGCTGTAAATACTAACTCTAGCAAAACTTCGATTTTTTCCAGACTCAAACTATCAATCGCAGCTTCATTCAAGCTTTCCGCATACAGTTTCTGTTTGGATTGCATGCTTGAAATATATGCATCCAATCCAGCGTCTTGTTCCGCAACATGCTTTAAATTAGAAAAATGCTGCTGAAACAAGTTTGCATCAAACGGCAGAGTCAGTTCTGCCGGAACAATTAAGTCCCGCTCTATTACCTGAACGTCTTTAGGCTGCTTTTTGAACCAAAGCATTCAAATCACCAACTGCACGCATGGCCATTGCCAAGCCGTGGGAAATGCTGGTGTCGATATCTTCAGGGCCTAATGCAGAACCACCCACATAGACACCTGCGCGGGTGCTGCTGAAGCTGCTGGTGTACTGTTCACCCTTATCGATAAACCCGTGTTTTTCCAAACCAACACCAAATACTTTTGAGATTTCTGGATTTTCTTCGTTTGGATCCATACCAATTGCGTGCACCACGATATCCATTGGAATCACAATAGGACGCTTAACCAAAGTATCTTCGCCTTTCACCAGCAAACGACCATCAGCTGACTTTGTCACTTCAGCGATACGCGCCTTGACAAATTTAGTCTTGAATTCTTCCTGGGATTTCCAGTAGAACTTGTCTTCATACAAACCAAAAGTACGAATATCCATGTAGTAGATAAACACATCGGTTGTTGGTGAAAGTTCCTTGATTTCCATGGCCAGATTGGTAGAAACAGTACAGCAAATCTTGGAGCACCATTCACGACCGATTTGACGATCACGCGAACCAACACACAATAAAATCGCTACACGTTCTGGCACACGACCATCTGACGGGCAAGCAATCTTTCCAGCTGAAACCATCTGCTCCATCTGGGTTGTGGTCACAACGTCTTCATAAGTACCAAAACCCCACTCTGGCTTGTTGATTGAATCAAAGTGAGTGAATCCTGTACCAAGAATAACTGCGCCAGCCTGAACAATCTCGCCATTAGAAAGAGTCGCGGTAAAGTTACCCGCCTCACCTTCCAGCTTGGCAACTTTCACGCCTTTATGAATCGTGATATTTGCATCGTCTTCAACGCGCTTAACCATACGACCGATCGCATCTTTTGCCCACTCACCGGAAGGTACCAGTTTGGCGTAACCAGATAATATTGGCGCACCGCCTAATACAGTTTCTTTCTCAACCAGCACAACCTTTTTACCTATGGACGCAACGCCCGCGGCAGCAGATAAGCCTGTTGGGCCAGCGCCCACCACTAAAACGGTATTTTGCATTATTGACGGCCTCCTAGTGCCAATTCAGGGTTATATAAATATTCGATATTGCCTGCTTCAACTTCCTTGAGGTAATTTTCGAAGGTCTTTTTGGCTTCAGTCCAGGATAGCCCCATCTTTTCAACCAGTTCTTCACATGGTGATGCATGCCATTGAAGTTGCACAATTTTAAACGGATCCGCACCGCATGCCAGAGCCGCAAACTGAATATCAGCAATGATAGGCACAGAGAAGTTTTGCTCATGCGCCTTACCAATCCATTGATTTTTGTCCATGGTGGTAATACAACCGGTATCAATACCCAGCATCACGTCAGCGTTAGCTTCTTCACGTACAACACGAATCTTACGATCCATGGTGAAAGAACGGGTGAATTCACGCTCTGAAATAATGTGACGGAAACCAAATCCACAGCAGTCATACCAGGTTGAGTAATCAATCACCTGCGCTCCCAACGCCTGCGCTACTGACGTTCCAACCGCCGTACGGTTACCACCCAGCACAGTTGGGTCGTAAATGGCATCTTCATGCACCATCTTGTAATAGTGACAAGCGGCGTGCATAGTGACGCGAATATTTGATACATCGATGGTTTGTAGCTCAGAAGCAATGCGGTTACGCATTACGTGCACCCATTCAGAATAATGAATGACTTCTTCTGGAATAACCAACTTGCCATCAACCAGGCGACCAAGTTTACCCAGAATTTTTGTTACTTTCTCACGCAACTCAGCAGACTCTACCAAGTACTTGCGGATTTCCTTGTAGTTACCAAAAGAGGTACCACAGTGAACCAGCGGGAAAAAATGCCCCAGTTCAAAACCATGCTGTTTACCGGACACATAAGCCTGATGGAAGTTTCGCAAGAACACTGCAGCCAGTGACTCAACGTTACCAATACCGGAGCCATGATAATTCCATGCTGTACAGGAAGTCTGATCAGTCTCATCCAGATAATCCTTACCAGGTACAAAACCAAACTTGTTCATGGTCCATAGCAATGATGTTGGATAACCAGGGATATTGCCGCACTGGCCGCAGGATTTGTGATGCCACAATTGACTGGTTGGAATACGCTTGTTCCAGCCGAACAAGGTTTGCACATCGACGGGCTTGTGATCGTCGGTGATACGATGAACAATGATTTCACCTTCTTTTTCCAGCTCCCACATATGCACACGGATATCATCCATGCGCTCACCCAAATCGACGGTACGCTTATCTACATGCTTGCGTACCCATTCTGTCGCTTTAGCTGCATCTTCGTTGGACAGGTTGGATTCCTGGAAAAAAGAGCCGTGTCCGGCAATTCCTTGTCCTTCTGTTTGGTTGGTTGTACTCATTGTGCTAACCTCCTGATGTTGAGTTTTCGGGGCCACTAGCAAGGCATACGCCCCGCATCACTTCCAGAATCAATCTTCCTGCTCTTCCAGCCAGTCTTCATATTCTTCACGCTTTTCATCGATAAAGTCTTCGATAACGTCAAAGAGATTTTCATCCATGGTTTCAAGGGAACTTAATACACCGGTCATTTCCCAAATGGTGTACATCTCAACAGAAGTTTTCAGAGAGACTTCCCAAGCAGTATCTGTGGTCTGCAAAGTGCGTACTGGAATTGCTTTACGCAAGGTTTTGAGATCACCTTCCACTTTTTGAATATTTGGACCCCAGTCAGGGAAGTGATCCGGTTGAATCATATCGGGTGAGAGCTGGTTTCCTGTGGTAATAAGCTTAAGCATAACCCGGCCGAATGGGCGCAACACATCTTTGGCTGACTGCATACCATGCTTAATGGAAACTTCCCGCATAATCATTACCAGACCACCAGGAGAGTTCTTGAATGGGCAACGCGCCGCACAAGTCATACATTGTGCACAGGCCCATATTTTTTCCTGCATGGCATCGTAAATCTGCTCGATGTTTTCTGTCCAAAGCAACTGAACAATTTCACGTGGACTGTAATCATAGAATTGGGCAGATGGGCAGGTTGCAGTACAGATACCGCAGTTCAAACAGCCGTTCAGCTCGTGATCATAACGAAAATCATTCCGTATGTCGTCGAAGATTTCGCGCATTTCAGCGTAGGTTGCCATCGTCACCACCCCTTCAATATAAACAATATCTTAATAGTCTATGTATTAGTATAACACAAATACTTGACAATTTTAGTAGGCTATAAAGCTGCACATAAGCTCAAATAGCACTTGACATAAAGGACGTTTATGTCCGAATATAACTCTAAACTAATATTTGATTCGACAAAAAAACGAATTGAAAATTCGCTGATTGCTTTACATAAAAAAAAGATACCACGAGAAATAAAGGAAACTTTAATCTCAAAAAAATTTACAAAACAATACCGTCAGCAAGAATCTTGCTGACGGTATTTATCCACCACTACTAGATGTAGAGACAGATATCTGTTTCGCCTGCAAATTCAAAGAACATTGCTGCACCAGCGTATTCCAGATCGTCCAGGAAATCGCTATGCTCGAAACCAAACAATTCAACGGTCATTTGGCAAGCAATGAACTTTACTTCTGCTTCCTGACACAACTCACGCAATTCGCTAACTGAGGCAACACCACAATTCTTGATGGTTTGCTTCATCAGGCCGGTTGCCAATGTTTCATATCCCGGAATAATTGCCTGAACTGCATTAGGAATATTCCAGTTAATCCCTTTAAACCACTTAGGACCAAAAGGCATCTTCATAGGCATACCTGGGTTGCCTAGTGGACTCACTTTCAATCCAGACAGGTCTTTGCGCACTAACTGCAGGCCATAGAAAGTAAAGAATATCTGCACTTCATAGCCCAGAGCAGCAGCTGTGGAGGCCAATATAAATGGTGGATATGCCCAGTCGAGCGTACCTTTTGTTGCGATAATCGCTAATTTTTTCTCGTCCATACTCAGTCTCCTTTTGAAATTATCTGCTGTGCGCCTGTTTCTGTTCTATTGGATTCTGAGTATTTATTTTTTCTTCATGAAGAAAGTGTACTCACCACCCGCTTCAGCTGAGGAAAGCAATTCATTACCGGTTTGCTTGGCAAAAGCCTGGAAATCTTTAATAGCGCCTGGATCAGTTGCTACAATTTTCAAAACTTGGCCAGTAGTCAATTCACCCAGTGCTTTCTTGCTGCGCAAGATAGGTAGTGGGCAATTCAGACCGCGAGCATCCAGTTCTTTATCAAAATTCATGTGACTCTCCTTAAACAAACCTGTAGTTAGTAATTAAAAAATACTCTTTATAAAGCAGCCATAAAGATAATGCAACCCATTTTTTGGTTGGCCTTATCTTTCGGTTTTAAATTTAGCACATTGCAGCCAGCGGCATGCCATCCCGCATCCATGCCAGAATACCACCTTGCAAATTGTACACGTCATCATGCCCCTTGGAAGACATAAATGCACAAGCCTGCGCAGAACGAGCACCTGACTGGCAATAAAAAATAGTGGGCACACCTGCATTCAGTTCATTCGCTTTCAGCGGCAACAGGTGCAAGGGTATGTGTTTTGCACCCTCAATCATACCACGCGCTACTTCAGCATCGGTTCTTACATCGATCAGCAAAACGCCTTCTTGAGATTTAGCGGACTTTAGCCCTTCAATATCAATTTCTTTAAAGCCGAACATGTTTCACTACCTCAGAGTAACCATCAACAAATACTAATATACCAAATTTCTCATTTATTGCAAATAGGTTACACTCTCATTTAGCAACGTTGTGCGCCATGAAACAGATTTACTACATGTCGCGCCTCAGCGAAAAACAGCCAGCGCTCTGCAATCAACCCTAGTAAAGCCATGATTGCAACAATAATAGTCAACCCGCTAGTCAGCGTTCCAAACATCCCAAAAAGCGCTAGCAGCGGAATCAAAAAGCCCGCACTAAAGACAAATGCTTTCAAAAATAATGCGTATTGACGCGCCACCTGGAATCCAAACTCCTGTGTCAGGAATGTACCGTGAGTATGCCCAGCATCCAGCAGCTTTACCCGTGCGCGTGTAAAACCAGTTGCCGTGTTAATCGTTGACACAACACCAGGATTCGCAATCCAGAAATAATATATAGCCTTTAGCGCTGCTGCAAAAACCAATAACGCTAAAACTATATTGAGATAACTGCTTACTTCTACAGTTCCCGTTTGTGCCACGATCAGCAACAGCAACGCACCTGAAAAATGCCCCAGCAACAGGTAGTTAGCGGGAACTAACGGCGTGTTCCATTGACGGATAGTTTTCAAACAACCATAAATCATGCCCGTGCTGAATATAGTAATCCAGGCGAGCAGCATGGACATTCCGCCTGCTAGCATGCGTAAAGTTTCGAACTCCTTCATTCCAAGCCAGGTCAATCCAAGATAAACCACAGCAAAAGGGAAAAACACCATGGCAAACACGCCTTCGCGCGACAGCCATGAGGTACGCCAACGGCTAAAGGCACGCCATGCATTCTTCGGATTTGCAAGGTGAAACATGGATGACATCAGACCAGCCGAAATCAGCACCAATCCTATGATACCCGCTATTAACAACTGATTAGTTGATAGCCCACCACCTAGCTTCAGGGCATCCGCGAGATATAACAAGGCAAACAAGCCAAACCCTGCGCCTGAACTTACTGTAAAAAATATGACACTAAAAGCTGGATGCATTACTTAAACTCCAAAATCCTGTTTGCGGAGAATCAGGTTGAAGTGCAAATTCAAAACAAGAATCTGCACCCAACTCACCCCAAAATTATCGCTTAACGATCCTGTTTGCAAAGCCCTTTAATTTCTCTTTAAATCCGGGTTTTCCGAGATTTTCAGTAGGAATGGGTTTCGCTTTTCTCACAGGAAGATACTGGTTTGTTGGGTTATAGCCTAATTCAGGCAACAACGCATAGCCACCGCGCTCGCGTACTTCAATACTGACTGCAGAGTTTGGATCATCGAAATCACCAAACATGCGTGCGTGGGCCGGACAGGTATTTACACAAGCTGGCTGGCGTTCTTCAACCGGAATTTTCAGATCATAGATACGATCTACACATAACGTGCACTTCTTCATGGTACCGCTTTCGCGATCCAATTCACGCGCACCGTATGGACACGCCCATGAGCAGTAATTGCAGCCCATACATTTGGTTTGATCCACCAGCACAATCCCATCTTCTGCCCGCTTATAAGACGCGCCCGTTGGACAGACTGTCACACAATCCGCATCTTCACAATGCATGCATGACATCGGGAAATTGATGGTTTTGCTATTCGGATACTCGCCTACTTCATAGTGGCGAATTCGATTAAACCATACGCCTGACGGTTCAGCACCATAGGGCTGATAATCAGTCATCGGTGCTGTAGTACCCGATGCATTCCATTCTTTACATGCTACTGCACATGCATGGCAGCCAACACAGACATCAAGGTCAATAACTAAGCCTAAACGCATTTAAACTATTCCTTTCAAAAGGCAATGAGTAATACAAACATTACTCAACCTGGATTTATTCATCGCTACGCGCGTTATAGCGCAATACGTTTGGTCGCTCTGCATCATCACCCGGAATTCGCTTGATTTCTGCGAACTCTGGCCAACTACCTGTCTCACCTTCCGCGGCTTTGTAAATTTTGACCCGCAGATCAAACCACGCAGCTTGTCCGGTTACCGGATCGGAATTGGTTATCCGGCGCTCACCCTGTTTAGCTGGCAGCAGTTCAGATATCAGATGATTCAGCAAGAATCCTTTGGTTGCTTCAGAAGCATCTGGCTTCAGACCCCATGCGCCCTTCTGCTTACCAATGGCGTTCCAGGTCCAGATCGTATTTTCCTGACAGCCTTCCATGGTTTTCATTTGGCAGCGAATCTTGCCGTTATGGGATTCAACCCAAATCCAGTCGTAATCTTTCAGACCCATGCGTGCTGCCTGACCTGCGTTCATGTACATATAGTTCTGGGCCAGCAACTGACGCAGCCATACATTCTGGGAATCCCATGAATGGTACATCAGCATAGGACGCTGGGTCAGCGCATAGAAAGGATACTCCACATGATCTACGCGTGTAGACTCAAGCGGTTCGTACCACATAGGCAGCGGGTCAAAGTATTTTGCCAGACGCTCGCGATCTACCGGATTGTTGGGTTGAGGCCCATCGTACAAACCTTGGCCAGCTAGCCGGAATTTTTGTAACGGCTCTGAATAGATCTGCATAATGATAGGTTCGGCCTTACCGACAAACCCGACATCTGCCGCCACTTCCAGATAATCCTTGTTGGCGTAACGCATATACTTCATGTTATCCGGCCAGTGGTGTGCGAAGAACGACTCGTTCTCAATGTACTTTTCCCACTGATTTGGATTTGGCTCACCTTTCAGTGATTTTTCTCCATTCTTGCCACGCCAACCCGCCAGGAAACCTACGCCTGGTGAACGCTCATAATTGACAATAAAGTCTTTATAGTCCTTGAACTTGCGATCACCCTCTTTTGTAGTAAAAGCAGGGAACTTCAGACGCGAGGCCAACTCTACCAATACGTCTTGCCACGGCCTGACATCGCGATCTAGCGCTACAAGTGGGTGACGAATCGCATCAGCCGCAGAATCCGGCTCGGAAATGGGTCTGTCCAATAAAGAAATGGTGTCGTAACGCTCCAGATAAGTCGTATCCGGCAACACCAGATCAGCGAAATTAACCATCTCAGAGTGAAATGCATCTGCAACTACCAGGAACGGTATTTTGTATTGATCCGGTTCTTCCGGATCTTTCTCACGCAACATTTCCTGCACGTTTTTGGTATTCATGGTGGAATTCCAGGCCATGTTTGCCATAAACAGAATCAACGTATCCAGCGCATAGGGGTCATGGTTGGTAGCATTGGTGATGACCATATGCATCAGACCGTGAGACGCAATGGGGATTTCCCATGAGTAAGCTTTATCGATACGCAACGGATTACCGTTGTGATCTATCACCAGATCTTCCGGACGTGTCGGGAAGCCTAACGGCGGACGGGACAACGGGGTATTTGGCGCATTGATAATATCAATGTTATTTTCTGGTAGCTGATGTGGAGGAATGGGTTTTGGATAGGGCGCACGTGCGCGGAAATTACCCGGGCCATCCAGGGCACCAAGCAGCATCTGAATCAGGTGCAGTGCGCGACAGGCATGGAAGCCGTTTGAGTGAGCAGCAATACCACGCATCGCGTACATTGCCACTGGGCGACCAATGACTTTATCGTGTTTGCGGCCATAGATATCTGTCCATTCAATATCCAGTACCACTTCTTCCTTGAATGCGACGTGCGCCATTTCAAGGGCAATCTTCTCAATTGTTTCTGCTGGAACACCTACTTCATTCGCAACATTTTCTGGTGCATAACGATCATCCAGATAGCGTTCAGCTGTCATGCTCAATACGGTTTTAACCTTACGGCCATCAGGTGCTACGAATTCGCCGAATAGCGCAGGAGAAGTACCAACTTCCATGCCACTGACAAAGACTTCTTTCTCAAGATCCCATACCAGCGGCACATCGTTTTCATCACGCAGGAACAAACCATCACCGACTTGTCCAGGCGTTTGCACAACCAGCCAAGGTGAATTGGTATAGCGCACCAGGAAATCATAGTCAAACAGTTCGCGAGAAAGCAACACATGTACCATCGACAGTGCGAGCAGTCCATCCATACCTGGCTTGATTGGCACCCATTCATCTGCAATAGCTGAATAGCCAGTTCGGACCGGATTCACTGTCACAAATTTACCACCGTGACGCTTAAGCTTTTCCAGTCCGATCTTGATTGGGTTGGAGGAGTGATCTTCAGCCACACCCCACATAATGAAATATTTGGCAAAATCCCAGTCAGGCGCGCCAAATTCCCAGAACGAGAAGCCAATGGAGTACAAACCAGCTGCCGCCATGTTGACCGAACAGAAACCGCCGTGTGCTGACCAATTTGGCGTACCAAACTGCTGCGCCCAAAGACCGGTGAGAGCCTGCATTTGATCACGGCCAGTGAAGAAACCTAATTTGGAAGGATTTGTGGAGCGAATTTCCTCCAACCTCTCGGTCAGCATATCCAGCGCCTGATCCCACTCAATCTCTTCAAACTCACCATCACCACGCTCTGAACCCGGCTTTCGCAACAGCGGTTTGCTGAGCTTGGCAGCCGAGTATTGTTTCATGATCCCGGCGGAACCCTTGGCACACAAAACGCCCTGGTTAGTTGGATGATTACGGTTGCCTTGTATAAAGCGAACCTTGTTATCCTCCATGGTCACCTTAATGCCACAGCGGCAGGCGCACATGTAACAAGTAGAAAATTTAATTTCCTGCTTGTCGTGATTTTCTGTCTTAACAATGGCGTTCATCGCGTCCCAATCTACCTAAATAAAAATCATTTACATATCCGGCCAAAAAAAGCAGGGCAGAATTACTCAATAGACAACTTTTTGCAAAATTGAAAGCAAAAAAATCTGCTCCTGGCAAAATTTTGCCTGGCTCAGTATTAGTTTATATACGATTATTTGTGCTGACCGGAGCAACTTAGTAAGTGCATTAACCAAGCTTTACAGCATGTTAGGCATGCTATCTAACGACCAATCGTATTACTTTCTACTAATATTCTGCTGGAAACTATTAATTTGAGCAACCCCGATTTTTTAATCATGCAATTAATTTAGTTTATTTGCCAGTTAAAAACTTTAATGTTAGAGTATTATAATGTACTTTGAATGCAAACCATTCTCTTGGGGCTATACTTTGGCTAACAAAAAGCTCCGGGTATTACCCAACCGACTATTCAGTTTGCCTGGTTATCTTTACTTAACCAATTAACCCGTTATTAAGGAGTTGTTACGGTGGACAAAAACGCATTTAAGCAGGACACCCGTTACACTATTACCTGGCGTTCGCCTGAAGGTAAATTACGTCCTGCAAATATTTATGTGTATCGTTTGTATGAAACATTCATGATTGCACGAATGACCGAAAAAGATGGTTTGTTATACAAAATTGCTTATACCGATATTATCAAGATCGTTAAAGAAACTGCGGTTGATAACGAACATCAGTTCATGATTCCCGCCGCTATTCTGGATGAAAAAGTTTGGAAAGATCGTACTGTCATGGATCGTTACTCTTCTTCCCCACATATGGGTAAGTAAGTCTGAAAAACTTTATGAAAACGGGGCCTGAGAGCCCCGTTTTTGTTTCAGCTATATCTTTATTTTTGGATTAAACAAACTGATTGTCAGTTGTTGTGGCTGACTAACCTTTGCTTTGCCTCGGTTAGAGCGTAGCGCGCTCATTTCCACCCACAATTCATTTGCCAGTTCCGCCAAGGATTTTTCAGTTTTGTCGCTTCCATAGCATGCTGTTTCCAGCATTTGCACCAAGTCATGCAACCGTGTAGTCACGGCAAACCGTTCCTCCGTCAACTTAAGCCAATTCTGCAAGGTTGCACTTTCCATAGCGCCATCCCCACTATCAAATACCTGAAGTGCCTGAGTTAAGTCCTGAAAAGTTGCTGCAGCTTTGATGCGCAACAAGGATGCATTTCTTTTGCCATTTCGGCGCAGTTTCTTCCACAACATAGCGCCTATGATAGCAACCATAAAAAGCAACAATAGCACTGCGACTGATTTTATTACCAACGATCTCATGGGATTCATTACTTCAAGCGCCTGCCCTTCATGATGAAAAGATGTCAACTGACCACTAGCGGGATCATAATAAGGTATGTCGATATCAGGCATGCGTATTTTGCCTGCATGCAATGGCTTAAACGGGATGTCAATCAGCCAAGTCTGCAGGGGAGAAATGGCCCTCTCTTGCTTATCAATGCGAATTGAAAGCGGATAAAGCTGAAGCGCGTCGCTTCCACGCAGGGTTGATAGTAATTGCGCTATTCCCTCTTCGCTTAATCCTGCTCCCTGAATAGTCATTTCCAAATTTGCTGGCCGGTTCAGTAACATTTTCTCAGGCAAGGCTTTTATTGAAACAAGCATTTTTCCAATGGGCACAAAAGTTGGCAAATAAGAGGGGACGGGAGCTACGTCTATCCTGATTGGTGGAACTGCATAACGCAAATTTGCACCAAACTTTACCGCAGCGAGCATGGGGAATCGCACAGCAGCGATTCCTTCACGTAGCGGCATCACTGACCATGCGTATCGGTGAACTGTCACGCTATTTCCGTCAATCATCTCATCTCGTTGCGTTTCACCCAACTGTCGCACATGCATCCCTGATGCCAAAATATTTTTTGGTGGCAACCATTGCAGGCTGCCATCATCAGTGATTTCAAGGTATAGCGTATTTGCTTGCCTTACACGTTGGTGTGCTGTATCAAAAAAGGCATTAATCCCTACGTGCGGTGTTTGCGGACCTGAATCAGCCACCTGCACGGATAACGATTTACTTTTTTCACCCAAAAACACTAGTGACGGCAATTGAAGGTGGCCTGCCCGTAAAGGATAGAGCGTGAGCGACATGACTTCGGTCACCACTTCGTGCATTTTTATCATTTCTGTTTGTGTGCGGCTTGAAACTGCATAAATCTCAAAATCCTGTTTAAGCGGCTCCAGATTGATTGCAGTAATCGGTGAAGTCGCTGCTTGCACACGAACTTCAAAGTTCAATGCCTCACCAAGCGCCAATGCACTTTTGTTAGATTGCACTGACAAAACCATTTGCGCCAAGAGCATAGCCGGCCATGTCATTGTGAAGATCAAAGCACTCAACAGAACATACCTTACCATGGCAACATTTCTCCAGGCGGAGCAGCGTCTTTCATCCCTTCGAGCTTCATGAGTTCTTTTTGCAAGTCCATCGGTTTATCTGCGACCAGTTCCAGCTTTTTTAACGCAGAACGATACAGTCGGTCGGCTTCTACTGCATTGCTGGGACTTCTTTGATTATCCGACTTACCTCCCTGCCGTAGCTTGGCTTCTGAACTGGCTAATTGCTCATTATCCGACCGGACTATTGGGCTTTTCTCAACTGCTGCAGGTTCCATAGATACAGGAACATCTCCTATATCTCGCCCCACATCGCCCCCTGTTTGTGATCCGCGACGCCCCAAAATGCCTTCGCTGTATTTATCCAGTTTAACCTGTTTAGCTAACATCCCGGCTGACAGCGCCAGATTTGCTCGGGCGGATGGATTGCCAAGCGCATAACTCAGCACACCTAAATAAGCATCGGATGATGCGCGATAGTTTCCCGCCTGAAAATAACTGTTCCCCAGATTAAATAACGCTTTTTCTCTTTGTTTAATGTCTTTAGCTTGAAGCAAAGCGCTACTGAACTGCTTGACTGCATAATGGTAGTCTTTGCGCCTGTACGCAGCCGCGCCTTCTCCCATACGTGCTTCAAAGCCATGGAGTTGGGTATAAAGCGTTTGTGCGAGCGTATAGTTTTTCTGGCGATAGGCACTATAGGCCTCCTGCCAATCTGATTCTGCCGCATAGGCTTTGGAGGTACCGTAATTCGAAACTGACAGCACCAAAACAAGCATTACGGCTGCCGCAACTGGTTTGGGGCGATTCAGCCTGAAGGGGAAAAAGTACCAAGTAAACAATACAAGCGAAAGAATCAAAAACCAGGGATAAAGTTCTTGCCATGCATGCACATTTTCTGCGGGCAGTTTACTGCCCGGAATAGTCAGTATCCCCTTTTCGTATATCTTCTGCCAATCCGCATCCCCGTCTTCTACTTGCGCGAACTTTCCATTTGTCAGTTCCGCTATCGATGTAAAACCGGGCTGATCCAACCGACTGATTACTGGCACCCCATCTTGCTCCACTACGCCACCGTCAGCCAACGGAATGGATGCGCCGGATTTCGTTCCCACTCCTAATATATAGAGGGGAATCCGATTTTTCTTCAATTGTTTGGCAGATTCCAGAAGCGCCACTCCCTGCGCACCGGAAAATGCGCTAGCTTCTGCGTCTGTGATTAACAATATTGCACGACCACCTGCTTTTTCCTGTAGCAATTTTTTACGCGCCAATTCAAGAGATGCAGCAATCGCCGAACCAGGCACTTCAAATAACCCAGGTTCAGCCAAATGAAGATAATACTGGAATGCTGAATAGTCACCCGTTAGTGGCATAACAAGTCCGGCACTACCGGAAAAGGCAATCAAACCAATGCGCTCGCCATGCAACTGAGGGATTAAATCCTGTAATTCCAGCTTGGCGCGTTGCAACCGGTTGGGCGAAATATCATTTGCCTGCATGGAAGGCGAGACGTCCAGCACCACCATCATGTCTATTGTATGTTGGTGGTACGAAGGCGTTTTTTGCCCACTTGTATTGATAATGGGTAAGCGCGGCCCAGCTGCTGCACAGGCTAACAAAAACCACGCGAACAGAAAAATGAGTGAACGCCCCACACCCTGCTTTAAACCAAAATTACCGCGCATCACCCAAGGGTGCAAATGGTTATCTGCGTAATGCAGCACTTTTGCGCGTTTCAATTTCAGTAGCACTAACATGGCCAAGGGCTGCAGCATGAGCCATCCCCACCAGGCATTACGCCATTCCAGTTGAGATAACTCCCCCATGCTGATCATATTGCCAACCTGCGAATCTGGAGCAAACGCGCAATGCTGATCAATCCAACGGCAAGCAGTAACGGGAACAAATACCATTCCTGTATATTGCGACGCGTTGAGGGATGGGTGACGGTTTTTTCAAGATTACCGATATCCCTCACTACCTTTTGTAACGCACCGGTATTGCCTACCCTGTAATAACGTCCACCCGTCAAGTTAGCCATATCTTTCAGGCTGAGTTCAGCTGAAGCTTTAGCAGGTGCGGATGCACTCTCGCTGATTGTAAAAGGTTCATCCCCGATTTGCACGGCATAAATAGGCACTCCCATGCGCCGGGCCAGTTCAACGGCCTCTCGTGGGCTGATATCCCCTGCGGTATTATCCCCATCTGTAAACAGAATCAATGCGGGTCGCAATTTCGGGCGCACTTGCAACTGCTTTAACGCCAGGCCCACCGCATCACCGATTGCAGTGTCGTCTCCGGCCACGCCTACTTGCACTTGCCTGATCATGGCAGTCACTAGCGCTCGATCAAAAGTAGGCGGAACCAACGTCGCAGCCAGCGTACCAAATGCAATCACCCCAAAATGGTCGCCCTGCCTTGCTGCAATAAATTCGCTGACCACCCCTTTCAATACATTCAAACGTTCAACAGACTGACCATTCATCTCAAAATCATTAATGCTCATCGTTTTTGAAGTATCAATCAACATGACGATTTCACGCCCTTCCGGATTTTCAGGGATCCAGTCGCCGATTCGCTGTGGCTGTGCCAATGCCAGCACCAGCAATCCAAGCGCCAACCCATTAAACATGACATGTCGGCGTGCAGTGGCTGCTGAAACATTTTTACCCTCAGCGATCATGCTTAAGTCAGGATGTTCCAGCACCAATTGAGCGTGATCGAGCTCTTTTTCCAGTTGCGCTTTCAGCCCGGCATGCCACACCAGCACAAGCAGTAATGGAATCAATAACAACCATTCAGGATGTGCCAGGATAATCACAGACTGTATCGCCTCAGCCAAATTTCCGTTTGCGCAAATATTGCTTCCAGTTGCTGATTATCTAAAGCAACATCTGGCGCATACCGCAATGTGTCCAGTAGTTGGACAAACGATGACCATAGTGCAACATCCTCTCTCTGAAAACCAAGGGGAGGGGTTTCAGGAAGCAGGCGTGCAAGGGATAATCCGCGCCGCAATTCCATTGCGACCATAAAAACCATTTCATGACTGCTCAATTCACCCGCAGAAACATGCAGTCGCAATGCCTTCAACCGCTTAACTGCCAACCTGGCTGGCTTTTTCTTTCGCCACCAGAATATTATTCCTGCTACCAGCAAAACGGAGCAGACAATCCCTGCTGCAAGCCAGACCACGCTGTTCGCCGATTCTTGCAAAGGGGCCACTGGATCAATAATATCAATCAGGCTCGCAACGGATTCATTCATAACTGATTCTGGTAATCAAACTGAATGGATCACTATCCGTCGTGCACTGATGAAGCCGCACACCAATCCGTTCAAACAGCATGCGCTGTTTATCGTGCAACGCTGCGGCTTCTCGCTGAAAAATTTCCCTTACACCATGATTTGCTGTGTCCAGCCATCGCAATTTTCCTGAAGCCACATCATGGAAGCGCATTAACCCTACATCAGGTAACTTTTCTTCCGCTGCATCCAGCACCTGCACCACTATCAGGTCGTGGTGAGATGCCAGCCTCAGCAATACAGGCAGATCCTGTTCATGCAATTGACTGAAATCACTGATAAGAAACAATCTCGTACCACGGGTTAACAGGGTATCCAGATGACGCAACATCGCTGTGAAGGTGCGAGCCTCTTCCTGAGATTCTTCAAGCAATGGCGGGCAAGGTGAAATTGCAGCACGTACTAGCCAAGTTGCCCCTTCTTCACCATTTCTGCATGGCAAAGTGAACCCGCCTGGCTGCCAGACTGTGCCGCCAATACATGCGTTGCTACTCATGGCGCTAAATGCAAAAATAGCGGCAATTCTGGCCGCCAAGGTAGCTTTCAACTGAACACGCGTACCAAAGCGCATGCTGGCGCCACGATCTACTACAATGTGCAATGCAGGTTGATGCTCTTCACGATAAATTTTGAGATAGGGTTTACCTGTACGTGCAGTCGTCCGCCAGTCCATATCCCGAACTTCATCACCGTGCTGGTAGGGGCGCACCTCTTCGAAATCCAGACCACGACCGAGATAAGCCGAGCGATAATTACCGGCATGCCGGTAATGCACCTCTCTCGACTGGCCCTGAGCGAGATTCATGGCTTGTACACGCCGGATAATTTCAGCCAGTTCATCATCACCCAATAGCGGAGAGTGGATGCCATCATTCTCAGCCGGCGAAACAGGTGAAATCAGGCGTTTAAAAAGACTGCCCGGAATTTTCATCCTTTTCAGCAATTCATTTATCCCGTTCAGGGTACTGGCACCACTGCAAGCAGTTTCCGGATTATGTCGTCGCAGGCAATTTTTTCCATGCGTGCTGTGAAGCTGGGAATAATGCGGTGACGCAGACAATCTGGCACAACATCAAATATATCGTCAGGCGTCACAAACCCTCTGCCATTCAGATAGGCTACCGCTGCAGCCGCATGTGCAATAGCCAGCGAACCCCTAGGACTGGCACCGACTTCAATAAACCCTGCATATTCCGGCAACCACTTGCCAATATCCCGCGTGGCGCCAACCAGCGCCACAATATATCCTTCCAGAATGGGGTCTATATGGATTTGCTTCACTTCTTCACGGGCCGCCAATATTGTCTGTACATCTACCCCAGAAGATCCATCCTGCCCCCCCGTGCCTGACAATCGTTCGCGGTCGCGTTGCAATATCAGCAGTTCTTCCTCTGCACTGGGGTAATCAAGTACGACATGCAACAAAAAGCGGTCCAGTTGCGCTTCTGGCAAAGGATAAGTGCCAGCCTGCTCCAGTGGATTTTGCGTTGCCATCACCATGAATAAAGGGGGTAAAGGGCGAGTCACTCCGCCCACTGTAATCTGGCGTTCCTGCATGGCTTCCAGCAATGCCGATTGCACCTTTGCAGGCGCACGGTTAATTTCATCTGCCAGAATAATTTCGTGAAATAACGGGCCTTCAGAAAAACAGAAACTGCCTTCTTGCGGGTTATAAATATCCGTACCGGTCAGATCCCCAGGAAGCAGATCAGGTGTGAACTGGATGCGCCGAAAACTGCCATGCACACCAGATGCCAGCGCCTTTACTGCAGTCGTCTTGGCCAAGCCAGGCAACCCTTCTACCAGAATATGCCCCCCCGTCAACAAGCTGATCACCAGCTTATCAAGCAAATCCTTCTGACCGACGATGACACTTTCCAGATAGTTGCGCAACTCGAGAATTCTGGGCTGATTTAGCATAAACTTTCCTGCAATTTAAATTTAGGTCGAATCTATAAGTACCGTTTCAAACGCCATAGCTCGTCTACTAGCGTTCACATTGTGCTTTCCCAATTTGGGCCCCGCTTTTCACGATATTCACTCAATTTGGATATCAGATGCAAACCTTTTCTTGACTACTTCCCCGGGTTCATACCGCTATCTGCTACTTGATACATCAAGCCGGTCACACTTAAATACCTTGGTGCGAATCAGATTCCCTGTTAGGGAAAAGCTTTAACACAACTGACTAAGCCAATCAAATGGATGCTTCCCATCGCACCACACCGATTTCCTCAAATTTATCACCGCCCGCAGGTTGCAAAACCAGAAAATCTGATTGCTTGAGTAATTCAAATGAAACTGCGTTTATGTTAGGTTCATGCGTAATCAAAACAAGGTTTCCCTTCCCTGAGTAAGAGCCGATGATTTGATTCAATTTTTTTGTCTGCGCAGCGGCATCTTCAGGTGCACGCAGTTCAAGTACATAGAGATACTCTACCGGAGTTCCGCCACCAAAAGCGATTTTTGCCGTATCGGTGGTGCGGCAAAACGGGCTATGCCGAACTTCAGCTATCTGAATATTTCGGTCTCGAAACATCTTTCCTAATGCTCTAGCTACATTCTCGCCCTCAGCTGAAAGATTTCGCTCTTTTTTGCAGGATGAATCCCGCAGCATTAGGCTGCCGTTTTCCTGCCCTGCAACAACAGCCGCGTGACGCATGAGTACGACCTTCCCGCCTTCAGCAAGCTTTTGCCACGCATCATCATTATTTGCGTATGTGTTATTTGCGCAAAACAATGCCGTAACGCTAAGAATACTCACACATAAGACGCGAAAATTCAGTTTTGATATCATTTTTATTCCCCTAAAAAAGCGTACTTATAACTGCTATTTATTTAACATAACTGAATTTATTTAACTCAGTCACCTCCACCGCATACCCCCACATCCATTGCCACCTGAAACCACTATCAGAAGCATCCCGCAAATCCATCCATACCTCCACTGAAGCCGCTACCACTCCCAAATTCGCCACCACAATAAACAGAACTGCCCATTAATATATAAATGAGCACCAAGTCGGCTAAAACGATTCTTGTTCCATCTCGGTGAAAATCTGATTCACATTTCGCCGCGACAACAAATCAAAATTCACCAAGTATCTGAATTTTGACTGGTCAATTTTCTCAACAGCTTCTTGCAACGATGCACCTTTATCCTGCATTTTTTTAATTGCCGTGCGATTGAAAACCAGATAATCCCGGGTATCTCGCGTTGCCTGCTGAACGTTAGTCTGCTTTCCATGACCGGGCACAATGCGCTTTGGCCCAAGTGCCATGGCACTATCAAACGCTTTAACCCAACCACCACTATTACCAATAGGTATTACAGCCAAGAGCCGTTCAGTGAAAACCAGATCGCCAGAGAACAACACTTTTTGCTGGGGCAACCATACAACCATATCGCCAGCCGTATGGGCAGAACCAAACGAAATCAGCTGAAAAACCACGCTCCCCAATTTGATCTCACGCTTGTCCTGAAACAATTCAGAAGGATAGGTAATTTGTGTACCCGCCGCTTTGTCTTTGAGCACACCTTTCAGCGATGCAAGTTGCATCTCGCCCATCTCATGCATGAGGCGTCCTGCTTCCTTGTGCGCAATAATGGGAATATTCAAAGATTGGAAATAGGCATTCCCAAGCCAGTAATGACTTTGTGAATTAACATTAATCACCCACTTAACTGGTTGGGGGGTAATTTTCCGGATCGCAGCATGCAGCGCCTTCGCCACGCGTGTACTCGGACCGCTATTGATGATAACCACACCTTCAGGCGTAACCACAAAACCTAAATTACTGTTTAAGCCATCGTTCTCATACGATTGCCCACCGATATCCCCAATCACTGCGTATATATTGGGAGAGACTTGCACAGGCTTAAGCAGCAGGTCATCTGCAACAATCTGCGCAGACCAGAAAATGAGAAAAGTAAAGATAATGCGTTTAATCATGGCTTCCTCAATTGACGAACCGGCTGATGGGCCAACAAAAATTAGCCACCAACAGCATTCAAACCGGTTTTGATAAAGCACTCTCGCACCCGACAATAGTATTGTCAATAGTACAACAGTACTGTAGCATATCCTACATGACCACTTCACTGCATTGGCTTTCACTTATTATCAGCCTCCCGACTCAAAATGCCACTGCCCGCATGCGCATCTGGCGCGCACTAAAAAGCAGCGGATGTGGTGTACTCCGCGATGGTGTTTATTTGTTGCCGGAAATTGAATCCGCTGGATCCATCCTGCACAAACAGGCACAGGAAGTAATGCAGGCTGGCGGAAGCGCCTATGTGCTTAAACTCAGTTCAACCAGTCCGGAACAAGATATCACTTTCCGTACATTATTCGACCGAACCAATGAATATGCCGCATTAAAACAGGAAATTGACGAACTTCGGGCAACATTTGAATCTCAAAGTATTCCAACCTCCAGACGATCTTTACAACGATTGAGCAGAGATTTCGCAGCACTTTCTGGCATCGATTTTTTCCCAGGCCCCGCTCAAGATCAAACCAGCACAGCACTTGCTCAAGCCACAGCAGAATTCTCCGCCCTCTCCAACCCGGACGAACCCACACCTGCTACCGGTAAGATCAAACGACTTAACAAAGAAAAACACCAAAACCGCATTTGGGCAACCAGAAAGCGACTCTGGGTAGATCGCATGGCCAGTGCATGGTTAATCAAACGATTTATAGACCAGAATGCAAAATTTTTATGGCTGGATAAACCCGGGAATTGCCCAAAAAATGCCTCGGGTTTTGATTTTGACGGCGCAACCTTTACCCACGTGGGTTCGATGGTCACTTTTGAGGTACTCATGCATTCTTTCAGCCTGGAAACTGACCCGGCCTTGGCGCGTTTAGCTGCGACAGTGCATTTCCTTGATGTTGGCGGCATTCCTGTAGCTGAAGCTGCAGGCTTGGAAATGATTTTAAAAGGCACAAAAGAACGTTGCTTAGACGACGACATGCTACTGAATGACGCATCAACACTATTCGATGATCTGTATGCAGCTTATACCAACGAGGAGAAACCCCATGGCCAATGAAACCACCCCCACCACCGCGCCACCACCCGTTTCATTTACCGAGGCGTTCCTCTACTGGCTCAAACTGGGTTTCATCAGTTTCGGCGGACCGGCAGGGCAGATCTCCATGATGCATCAGGAACTGGTAGAACGCCGACGTTGGATTTCCGAGCACCGTTTTCTCCATGCACTCAACTATTGCATGGTATTGCCAGGGCCAGAAGCTCAGCAACTTGCCACTTACATCGGCTGGCTGATGCATGGAGTTAAAGGGGGAATAATGGCTGGGGTGCTATTTGTCCTGCCCTCCCTTTTCATCCTGATTGCGCTCACATGGATCTATCTGGCTTACGGTAACGTCCCTGAAGTTGCCGGGATTTTATATGGGATTAAACCCGCAGTAACTGCCATTGTTGTATTCGCCGCTTATCGCATTGGCTCACGCGCTCTCAAAAACGGGATTCTATGGGCTATCGCTGCTGCAGCTTTTGTTGCAATATTTGCGCTGAACATCCCGTTCCCTGTCATCGTTCTTGCTGCGGGCATCATTGGTTACATCGGCAGCAGGATTGCGCCAAATAAATTCAAGGCTGGGGGCGGTCATGGCGCTTCTGATAAAAGTTTTGGGCCTGCCATTATAGATGACCACACCCCTACCCCCGAGCATACCACATTCAAATGGTCACGTCTGATGGTGTTAGCTGTAGTTGGCTTGGCTATATGGACCGCCATCATGAGCGCGCTTGCTGCAACTTATGGCTGGCAAGGTGCGCTCACCCAGATGGGCTGGTTCTTTACCAAAGCTGCGCTGGTAACTTTTGGCGGTGCGTACGCAGTGCTGCCTTATGTGTACCAAGGAGGCGTAGAACATTACCAATGGCTGACCGGCACACAAATGATAGACGGTTTGGCTTTGGGTGAAACCACTCCCGGCCCGCTGATCATGGTCGTTGCCTTTGTCGGATTTGTCGGGGGCTGGACCAAAGCGCTGTTTGGCGTAGACAATCTTTTTTTAGGCGGCGCCGCGGGTGCTACAGTCGCGACCATTTTCACCTTTTTGCCATCCTTCCTGTTTATTCTTATTGGTGGACCATTAGTGGAGTCCACTCACGGCGATCTGAAATTCACAGCACCTCTCACCGGCATTACGGCAGCGGTCGTCGGTGTCATTCTAAATCTTGCTGTATTTTTTGCTTACCATGTTCTTTGGCCACACGGATTGTCACAACCCCTCACCTTTTCAACCTTGCTATCCGGTTTTGAATGGTTCAGTGCGCTGATCGGAGTAGCCGCATTTATTGCTCTGTTCCGATACAAAATCGGAATCATGCAGGTAATTGGCGCTTGTGCCGCCATTGGTCTCATCTTTTCATACATTAAACCCCTCTTTGTTTAAGGAGCGAATTAAATGAGCAGAACCATCAGCATTCCGGAGTTTAAATCTATTTTTGGCGACAAATCCCTGACAATCATCGATGTTCGTCGCAAAGCAGATTTATCAACTGTCGACACTGCCATTCAGGGCGCCACTTGGCATGACCCTGAACAAATCAGCACCTGGAGCGATACCTTGCCCCGAGATCAGGAAATCGTTTTATATTGCGTTCGCGGTGGATCTGTCAGCAATGCGGTTGTTGACACACTGCAGGCAAAAGGTCTGAAAGCACGCTACATTGAGGGCGGCATTGCCGCCTGGAAAGATGCAGGTGGTGATGTCACTCAAAAATAACAGCCTGAATCTACTGCTGGTATTGAAAGGAGATATAAAATGAAATGGGTCACCAGAGAACGTCCAAAAATTGATCGCATCGCTTGCCCATGGTTAATTAATCGATTCATCGACAAAAATGCCGAGTTTTTGTATGTCCCTGCACCAGATGTACTCAAAGTAGCCTCTGAAACCGGTGCGGTACCCTATGACATACCCGGTGTAGAAATGGGGCACGAAGGTGAGTTATGCAGTTTTGATGCATTTCTGAAAAAATACGAACTGAAAACACTGGCCTTGCAACAACTGGCTATGATCGTCCGCGCTGCAGATACCGACCGTCTGGACCTGGCTCCCCAGGCAGCAGGCTTGCTTGCCATCTCATTAGGGCTATCACGCAATTTCCAGAATGACCACGAAATGTTGCAACAGGGAATGATCATGTACGATGCGCTTTACGCGTGGTGCCAGTCACTTCAGGGAGAAACGCATAACTGGGTACCCAAAGCTTAATTCAGTGAACATAAAGACAAGCTGGGATTCATAACTGCTCTCAGCTCGCCTTTCACCACTTCACAGAATACAACATTAATCCCGCACCCAGTGTCCCGACTTGCCACCCAGCTTTTCCATTAAACAAATCCCCTCCATGCGCATACCCCTGTCCACTGCTTTACACATATCATAAACAGTTAACAATGCAACGCTCACAGCAGTCAGCGCTTCCATTTCCACGCCGGTGCGACCCACGGTTTCAGCAGTCACAACACACTCAATAGAAGAAGTCGGCTCAGAAATATTGAATTCAACAGCCACCTTGGTTAAAAAAATAGGATGACAAAGGGGAATTAACTCTGAGGTACGTTTAGATCCTTGAATAGCAGCGATACGCGCCACACCCAGCACATCCCCTTTTTTGCTGTCACCAGCCAGAATCATTTGCAAGGTTTCAGGTTGCATCACAATTGAACCCACAGCACGGGCGACTCGGTGCGTTTCATTTTTCTCGCCAATGCCCACCATATGCGCCTGGCCCTGGGCATCAAAATGCGTAAATTGACTCATATTTTTTATTGCACCTCTATAGGAACTATTACTTACTATGGCTATCATAGCACCATGCGAATACTCTATCTATTGGCTCTGCTAGCCAGTTTTATCCCTTCCTCAATGGCAGACGGGCTTCCTGACCTTGGAGAAGCCTCTCAATCCGCATTTTCACCGCAACAGGAACGCCGCATTGGCGATGCCATCATGCGCGATATCTATCGAGATTCACATTATCTGGACGATGCTGAAGTGTCTGAATACTTGAACAATCTGGGTTATCGCCTTGTTTCTCACAGCCCGGACAACCAGCGCGATTTTGAATTTTTCGCCATCAAAGATGGCACACTCAACGCTTTTGCTTTACCTGGCGGCTACATTGGCGTGCATACCGGCCTGATACTGGCTGCTCAAAACGAATCTGAACTCGCCGGGGTACTTGCCCACGAAATTGCTCACGTAACGCAGCGCCATCTTGCACGCTTAATTGCCGGCCAGCAACAAAGCACGCTGCCCTCACTGGCTGCTCTTGCTCTGGCAATTCTTGCTTCCCGATCCAACCCCCAATTAGCCAGTGCAGCTATCACAACAGTGCAGGCAAAAAGCATCCAGAACCAGCTGGATTTTACCCGTGACCATGAAAAAGAAGCTGATCGCATTGGATTTCAGATAATGAAACAATCAGGTTTTGACACAAATGGCATGTCGAATTTTTTTGAACGCCTGCAAAAATATAATCGTGTCTACGAAAACAATGCTCCAGAATATTTGCGAACTCACCCACTCACCAATGACCGCATAGCTGACATGCAAAACAGAGCCGCCAACATACCCTATCGGCAAGTGCCTGACAGTATGGATTTCCAGTTGATTCGCGCAAAACTTCGCGCTTTTCAAGGGCACCCCGAACAGGCTATTGCCTCCTTTAAAGAAATCCTGAATGACAAAAAATATACCTACGAAGCCTCCGCACATTTCGGTTTAGCTAACGCTTACATGCGCGCGAGAAATTTTGCAGGCGCAAACAATGAACTGAACATCCTGAAAAAATCAAATGTGAATAACGCGATGGTTGCCAATTTTGAAGCCCAGCTCAAAATAGCCGTAGGTCAACCCGAATCCGCTACAGAGTTATACAGAGCCGCCTTTAAACATTACCCGGGTAATCGTGCAATAGCCTATGGCTATGCAGAATCTTTGCTACAAGGTAAACACAGCAGAGAGGCGCTGCAGTTAATTCAAGATCAACTGCGCTCATACCCAAGCGACGCAAAACTGTATGACCTGCAAGCACAAGGCTACGCTGCTCAGGGGAAAAATTTATTGCAACACCAGTCATTGGCTGAAGCCTATTTCAGAAGAGGCAATTTAACCGCCGCAATTGAGCAGCTTCAAATTGCACAAAAAACGAAAGATGGCGATTTTTACCAGGCATCAATTATCGAGGCCAGAATGAAAGAATTAAGAGCACTCGATGCAGAATCAAAAAAACAATAAGAAGCCTGCAAGTACCATGCAGCTTTTTCACAAAACGCCAGGCACAATTAAAAAAAAGATCACAACCCTTTGACTTCTAAAAAGAAGGCCATACTGAAATCTACATTAAATGATATGCAGAACATACATATTAGCATAAATTAATATTATTATTTTTCTAGTAGCATAATACTACCTATTGATTAATATGATTAATTTTTTAAATAAATTTTGGACAACCTCATAAAAATTCAGTATGCTTTTATCCATGCAACAAATGAAGCAATTCTCTTGGCCTACTCTCTGGAAAAGGTAAGTCAAACGTTGTAGAGAAAATCATAATATTAAAGGAGGATTAAAATGCAAAAGCGCAAATCTTTAATTCTGGCGGCAAGCATCGCCACCATACTTGCTGCCACAGGGATAACAACCGCATATGCTGCTGATGCACCTGCTAAGGAAGTAACAGGTAAAGACATTTCTTTTGACAAATCTAAAGGCAATTGCCTGGCATGCCACGCAATGCCAAATATTCCAGATGCAGAAGCACCCGGCAATATTGCGCCACCCCTGATTGCAATGAAAGCACGCTTCCCTGATCGTGCAAAGCTTCGTGCCCAAATTTGGAACGCAATGGATAACAATCCAAAAACATCCATGCCTCCATTCGGCAAACACAAAATTTTAACTGAACAAGAAATCGATAAAGTCACCGACTTTATTCACAGTCTTTGATTGATATAGGAGAGGAAATCCATGAATTCATTTCGCAGAACATTTCTAAAAGGCACAGGTGCTGCTGGCACGGTTGCAATCGCTATTGCTGCCGGTCTGCTGAAGCCAACACAAGTGCTTGCAGCTGAATGGAACAAAGACGCATTTGGCGCTAAAAGCGTCAGTGATGCATTAAAAAGCATGGGTGCCAGTGCACCTGTAGATAGCAAAGACATTTCAATTAAAGCACCAGACATTGCTGAAAACGGTGCTGTAGTGCCAGTGGAAATAACCAGCAAAATTGCCGGCACAACATCCATCGCTATCATGGCAGAGAAAAATGCCAATCCGCTTGTAGCCAACTTTAATCTTTCCAACGGAGCTGAAGGCTACGTTTCCACCCGTATCAAGATGGGTCAGACCTCACTGGTTCGCGCTGTAGTTAAGGCTGGCGGCAAGACTTACACTGCTGCTAAAGAAGTGAAAGTGACCATCGGTGGATGTGGCGGTTAAACGTTAAAAACTCATTACTGAAAGGAATATAAAAATGGCAGATGCAATGAAAATCCGTGCAACAGCACAAGGTGACTCAGCAGATATTAAAGTATTGATGAATCACGTAATGGAAACCGGACTGCGTAAAGATGCTAAAACCGGACAGCTTATTCCGGCGCACTTCATCCAGAACGTGTCAGCAAGCGTTAACGGTAAAGAAGTACTGGATGCACAATGGGGCGGCGCCATTTCAAAGAACCCCTACCTGGGCTTCAAAGTTAAAGGTGCTAAGGCAGGCGATAAAGTAGTCGTCAATTGGGAAGACAACAAGGGTGAAAAAAACACCGTTGAAGCTACTGTCAGCTAAACCCTCAGCATGCGGATTTGCTTGCAAAGCCCGCATGCCACGAATACTTATAATTAGGAGGATAGTATGAAAAAACTACTGCTCACTCTCGCAAGTGCTGGCCTCTTAGCCGGTTCACTTGCTGCACATGCAACACCAGAACAAGATCGTCAGCAACTTCTAGATCATTTCAAAAAAGCCTTTCCAAAAGTTGTTTATGACGATTATGTCTATGGCGCGCTGGCTTTTGATGCGGACTCGAAAGCGCAATACGATAGCATCATGGAGTTCCCTCCCTTCCTGACTGACATAGAAAAAGGTCAGAAAATGTGGGAAACACCATTCAAAAATGGCAAAACCTATGCAAGTTGCTTGCCCAATGGTGGCAAAAACATTGCTGGCAATTACCCCATGTTTGATGACAAAACAGGTAAAGTTGTAACACTGGAAGGTGCCATCAACAAATGCCGTACCGACAATGGCGAAGCAGCATTTGATTTAGGCGACATGAAAGGTATTGGTACATTGACCTCATACATGCGTACTTTGTCAGATGGTATGCTCATGAATGTCAAAGTTGAAGGTCCAGCAGCTACCGCAGCTTATGAAGCTGGTAAACACCACTTCTATGCACGCCGTGGTCAACTGAACTTCTCATGTGCTACTTGCCACGTTGATAACGCAGGAAATCGCATCCGTTCAGAAATGCTATCCCCGGTTCTTGGGCAAGCAACACACTGGCCGGTATTCCGCGGTGGCGACAAACTTGTCACGTTGCACGATCGTTATCAGGGTTGCAACAAACAAGTTCGTGCAGTCCCGTTCAAGGAAGGTAGTGAAGAATATAATAATCTGGAGTATTTCCACTCCTTTGTCAGCAACGGTTTACCAATGAAAGCATCTGTTTTCCGCAAGTAATTAGCCGTTAAATCACAAAGCTTGGATGAATTTCATCCAAGCTTTGTTTTTATATAAAACAATATTCCATTTCTTATTAACCATCTTCAAAATAATCACAAGGTTAGTAGGTATAGACCATTTACTTGGCGCCCATAACAAATAAAATAACACTTGGCATAGATTTAAAGTTCACTCGCATTAATCGAGTGAACGATGAAAACAAAACCAGATAAAACTATTTAGTTGCGCATGCTATCCATAAGATTTAAGCATCCAACATTTTCTTCAGGAGTTTCGACTATATGTCCATGAACCGTCGCGAATTTATGCAACTACTTGCCGTGGCTTCCGCGTCGGGCTTTGCATTGGATAGCAAGCAAGCCCTTGCTGGCAACATACCAAGTAATTTTTACGAACTGCCAAAATTCGGTAACGTATCAGTCATGCATTTTACTGACTGCCACGCGCAACTGCTGCCTATTTATTTTCGCGAACCCAATGTAAACATTGGCGTAGGCGCCAGCGTTGGCAAACCGCCTCATTTAGTAGGCGAAAACCTGCTCAAGCATTATGGTTTCAAACCCAACACACCTGAGTCACATGCATTTACCTACCTCAACTTCGAACAGGCCTCAAAAACCTACGGTAAAGTAGGTGGATTTGCCCACCTGGCGAGCCTGGTTAAAAATATTCGCGCTCAACGCCCAGGCGCGCTGCTGCTTGACGGTGGAGATACATGGCAAGGTTCTGCCACATCACTCTGGACCAATGGTCAGGATATGGTTGATGCCTGTAAACTGCTTGGCGTTAACGTCATGACAGGCCACTGGGAATTCACTTTTGGTGCAGACCGTGTAAAACACATTGTCGACAATGATTTCAAAGGCAACCTGGATTTTGTTGCACAGAATATTAAAACCAATGATTTTGGTGACCAGGTATTCAAGCCTTATGTCATGAAGCACATGAATGGTGTACCTGTTGCCATTATCGGCCAGGCTTTCCCCTATACACCAATCGCCAATCCGCGCTACCTGGTGCCTGACTGGAGCTTCGGTATTCAGGACGACAACATGCAAAAAGTCGTTGATGAAGCACGCTCCAAAGGCGCGCAAGTCGTCATTGTGCTATCCCACAATGGCATGGACGTTGATCTGAAAATGGCAAGCCGCGTAACCGGTATTGACGCTATCATGGGCGGGCATACCCACGACGGTATTCCAGCCCCTTCAATTATCAAAAATGCAAAAGGTCAAACTCTCGTAACCAATGCCGGTTCCAACGGCAAGTTCCTGGGCGTGCTGGATTTTGACGTTCGAGGTGGTAAGGTTCAGGGTTATAAATACAAGCTGCTGCCAGTGTTCTCGAACCTGATTGAACCAGATAAGGCAATGGAAAGCCTGATCAAGAAAGTACGCGCACCGTATGAAGCCAAGCTTAATGAAAAGCTGGCCATCACTGAAGACACGCTCTATCGTCGAGGTAATTTCAACGGCACGTTTGATCAGTTAATTCTGGATGCCATGATGGAAGTCAAAGGTGCTGATCTCGCATTCTCTCCTGGCTTCCGTTGGGGCACATCATTACTGGCAGGTGACACCATCACAATGGAACGCCTGATGGATCAGACAGCAATTACTTACCCGACCAGCACCTTGAACGAAATGACAGGTGAAAACGTCAAAGCCATCATGGAAGACGTATGTGACAATCTGTTCAATCCAGATCCTTACTACCAGCAAGGTGGTGACATGGTCAGGGTGGGCGGTCTGCAATATACCTGCAATCCTAACCAAAAAATTGGCAGCCGTATCAGCAACATGATGCTTAATGGCAAACCGCTTAGCCCTACCAAAACTTACTTAGTAGCAGGTTGGGCACCTGTTGGTGAAGTCAAGGGCGAACCAATCTGGGACGTAGTCGCAACCTATCTGCGTGACAAGAAAGTGATTAAGCCCCGCAAACTGAACCTGCCTAAGCTGGTCGGCATGGATAAAAATCCTGGTATTGCTTAAACCCGCAACAACTCAAAAAAGGGGCCATTGGCCCCTTTTTTGTTAAAGCCAGATGAATATTCACCTTCACCGCCCGTTCGTGCTACTATTTTCACCATCAAAAGTCTGAACTCTTTTACAGTCAGACAACTCCAATAAGGGTCTTCACCGCTTTTTATTTAAAACCATGTCAAAATCCATTTTTAGCCGTAACAAGTTTCTAGTCGTACTACTGTTCATCATCATTGCATCTGGTATTGGTTATGCCTTAAAAGACAAACAAGAGACTGGTAAAGATAAATACAAAACCAAAACGGTAAGCCGGGGCGACATCATCCAAGCTATCTCGGCCAATGGCACACTCAACCCGGTCGTCATTGTAAACGTTGGCACACAGGTTTCTGGTACAGTGCAAAAACTGCATGCGGATTTCAATGACCACGTGAACAATGGACAGATACTGGCAGAGCTCGATCCATCCCTTTTTCAGGCTCAAATTGCTCAGGATCAGGCCAATCTGTTGAATGCCGAATCTTCACTTAAATATGCGCGCATAAAAGAACAGCGCACCCAGTTATTAACACAGAAAAACTTCATCTCTGCCGCCGATCTGGATTCAGCCAAACAAGTAAGGGAATCCGCTCAGGCGCAAGTTGCAGTGGCAAAAGCCCAATTGGAACGTAACCGTACCAATTTACGCTACACCATTATCCGTTCACCCATTTCTGGCGTTGTCGTCGCGCGCAATGTCGATCTTGGCCAAACCGTTGCAGCCAGTTTTCAGACTCCTACCTTATTCCAGATAGCTCAGGATTTAAGTCAAATGCAGATTGATACCAGCATTGCTGAGGCGGATGTGGGGGCAGTGCATATTGGTCAGTCAGTCCGCTTCACCGTAGATTCTTTTCCTGATGTTAATTTTGCCGGCACCGTTAAACAGGTTCGCCTCAACCCCACTATCCAGCAAAATGTGGTGACGTATAATGTGATTGTTGCTGTCAACAATGCTGAAGGCCGACTTATGCCCGGCATGACTGCCCACGTATTTATAACCGTGGCCAAACAGGAAAATGTACTGCGCGCCCCCAATGCTGCACTGCGTTACAAACCAAAAGATGAGGATGAGCCTAAACGCAGCAAAAAAGAATCCGGTTCAACTGTATACCAATTAAGCCCGGAAGGAAAAGCGCTCCCTGTTGCTGTAAAAACGGGCATTACCGACAATACTTATACTGAAATTACTGGTGGCGAAATCAAAGCAGACGATAAACTGATTATCCGCGAATTATCATCTGACAAAAAGAAAGATGGTGGCTTTAAAATGCGGGCGTTCTAATGGGCTCAACTCCGCTCATTCAGGTAGACCATCTCACTAAACGTTATGAAACATCGGCTGATGCCACGCCCGTATTGAAAGACATCAGCCTGACCATCAATTCAGGTGAATTTGTTGCCATTATGGGGCCTTCAGGGTCTGGCAAATCCACCTTTATGAATATCCTGGGATGTCTGGATACGCCCACCGATGGTAAATACACCTTAAACAACCGGGATGTATCCCAAATGAACGTTGATGAACTCGCCCAGTTACGCAACCAGACCATTGGCTTTGTATTCCAGGGATTCAATCTGCTCAAACGGGTGGCTGCAGTAGATAATGTTGCCTTGCCGTTGCTTTATGCCGGTATCGGCAAAGCCGAACGCAATCAGCGTGCCACAGAATTACTTGAACAAACAGGATTAGGTCGTTTTACCCAATCTCTGCCAAATCAACTTTCTGGCGGTCAGCAGCAGCGTGTAGCCATTGCTCGCGCGCTTGCCAATCAACCCAAACTTATTTTGGCTGACGAACCCACCGGAAATCTGGACACGCAAACTGGCAGTGAAGTCATGGACATATTTACCCGACTGAACAAAGAACAGGGCATCACCATCATTCTCGTCACTCACGAGGCAGATATCGCCCACTACGCCCACCGACTGGTCAAATTTGTGGATGGTAAAATCGTCCATGATGGTGGAGTGCAGGCAGCATGAATAAGTTTGCCTTAATTGCTGAAGCATGGGGTGCTATGGCTTTTAATCTCATGCGCGCAGGACTAATTATACGTTGCATGATTAGTGGTTTGGCAACCAAATACCGTAAGGGTATCCATGTTCAATAAAAACCAACACCTCATGCAAGCTAATATGAGTACCGCCCTCAACCCAAGAACCCCAAGACTACTCTTGGCCGTAATTATATTGGCAATATGTGGTGTTTTTATTCATGGTCTTTATGGTTACTCAGGCGTAGATCTCGTAAGTGTGCATGCTTTTGGAAGTGACGATGCTTATATTTCGTATCGCTATGCAAAAAATCTTTTCGATGGCTATGGTTTAGTTTTCAATCCAAATGAGTATGTTGAAGGATACTCGAATTTTCTTTATACATTGCTACTTACACCTGCATTTTGGTTGCCCCAGTTACCTATTTATATATACAGCCTTACCTTAAACGCTATCTTGCTCGCCCTAGCAATTGCTATATTTCATCATAAGCTGAAAAAGCAGTTTTCTGAGCAACAAAGCATTGTCGGATCGACGTTGTTAGCTGCCAATCCTTTCATATGGGCAAATGCTGCTACAGGGTTGGAAACAATGCTAGTTCTAGTCACTACCCTTCTTATCTGGGTATCAGTTGATACTTATATAAAAACAGGTAAACGGCTAGATTTCTTCTACTGGCTATTTTTTGTAGCAATCTCTATTCTTGTAAGGATTGATGGTTTTTTATTACCACTAATTGGGATCATTTACCTTTTCATAAAAGAAAAACATAAATCAGCAATTGTTAGTTTAATATTTGTTTCTACACTGATGGTGATTTATACCATTTGGCGGCTATACTACTATCAAGACATTATTGGAAACACATATTACGCAAAAGTTTCCGGAGATATCTTAGATAGAGTCTCTTCAGGATTTTATTTCCTAAAAGAAAATGCTTTCAGGGGCGGCTTATGGTTATATTTTCTTGCTGTCGTTTTTTCCATATCCAATATCATTAAATCACCATTAATACGCCTCCAGAATATAAATTTCCCATTACTTTACAGTTCGTTATTTTTACTTTACCTAGTTTATATAGGCGGGGATATATATTACGAAAGATTCCTCATTAGCTTTTTTCCTTTTGGAATATATTTACTTCTACTCCATATACCCTCCAATTTTAAAAAACCATATATATATATTATTTTTGCTTGCATATTATTTATCCAAAGCATCCCCGTAATTAAAGATCACAGATTTAATTACCAAAGCAAAAAATATGATGCCTGGATAGAACTTGGATTGTTTTTAAAACAGTATTTTCCCAACACTACTCTTGCAACTGGTGCTGCGGGTAAAATTCCTTATTATTCAGAATTAAGGACCATTGACATTCTTGGTTTAAATGATAAACACATTGGAAAACTCAAAAATTCATTAATCCCATTTCACGTTGGGCACAATAAATATGATCCTCAATATGTGTTTTCATTAAAACCAGATTTAATTGCCACATGGATAGATCCTAACCTTGATATGAGACAAGGTATGTATAAAAAACTTTATCAGAGAGAATACCAATTAAAGTTTCTTGTAAACACAACAAGGGTAAGCCAAAAATCAAATATCATAGATGTAAGTACAGCAGACGAAACAACTATCAATTCATTAATTTCAAACGGGTACAATTACGGAGTTTTATTAAGACTTAAAGAGTAATGGTAAAAAACAACTTCATCACATACTTGTAATTGCAAACTGAAAGTATGTTTTTTTGATGATAAATAGCTCACTACGGGATATCAATTAAACATGAAGAAACTTGCACTTATGGCTGAAGCATGGGGTGCCATGGCCCTCAATCGCATGCGCGCGGGACTCACCATGCTGGGCATGATTATCGGTGTAGCATCAGTGGTACTCATGCTGGCCATCGGCCAAGGGGCGCAATCCACTGTAAACGATTCCATTGCCAGTATGGGTGCCAACCTGTTTATCATACTGTCAGGTGCAACCACTTCCGGCGGCCTGCGTTTTGGTAGCGGTACGACACCCACCCTCACACTGGAAGACAGTCAAGCCATCTCAAAGCTCACCACCATCAAAGCAGTCGCCCCCATTTATTCAGGTACAGCCCAGCTCGCCTATGGTGCAAACAATTGGAGCACATCCGTCAGCGGCACTACACAACAGTACCTTGAAGTACGTAATTGGTCGCTGGATTCAGGACAATCATTCAATGCCAGTGATGTTCGGGCCGCTTCCAAGGTCGTTTTGATCGGCCAGACAGTGGCCAAAAATCTGTTCGGGGAAGAAGACCCCGTAGGTAAAACAATCCGCATCAAAAACAGCCCATTTCTGGTCATCGGCTTATTAAGCAATAAAGGCCAAAGTCTGGATGGCCGCGACCAGGACGACACAGCGCTAGTACCTGTTACTACAGCCCAAACCAAATTATTTGGCAACCCATTCCCAGGAACGGTGCGCTACATCATGGCCCAAGCCATATCCGACAATATGATGGAAGAAGCAGAGCAAGATATTGCACAAGCACTACGCCTTCGCCATCGCATTTCAGTAAACGCAGAAGATGACTTCACCGTCCGAAACCTGGCCGCACTGGCAGAAACCGCCGCCAGCGCCACCAAAGTGCTTTCATTCATGTTAGGCGCCATCGCATCCATTTCCCTTCTTGTAGGCGGTATTGGCATCATGAACATCATGCTGGTCTCCGTCACCGAACGCACCCGTGAAATAGGTATACGCATGGCTATAGGCGCACGCCGCAAGGATATCCTGTTGCAATTCCTGCTGGAAGCCGTCATGATTTGTGTTATGGGTGGTTTGGCAGGCGTATTGCTAGGTGTGATGGGTGCCTGGCTGGTGAGCAAGTTTGCAGAAATGACCGTGGTTGTAACATTGAACTCAATAGGCATTTCATTTTTGTTTGCTGCTGCAACGGGTATTTTCTTTGGATTTTATCCCGCACGTAAAGCTGCTTATTTAAAACCGGTTGAGGCGTTAAGGTATGAATAATTCATTTAATTTAAACAAGTGGAATGCGCTCAAATATTGATACTGCCATTGGAAGTATTAAATTTTTTCACTAACTTTTACAGAATATATCGTTATGAAACCCTCCGAAGCTCTTCGATTCCACCGTGATGCAATCCGCAAGGTAGTGGCATCGCACAACGCCCGAAATGCCCGCGTATTTGGTTCGGTTATCCATGGCGAAGACACTGAGGCAAGTGATCTCGATCTCCTTGTTGATCCCACAGAAAAAACCACCCTGATGGACATCGGCGCGATTCGACATGAACTTCGCAAACTGCTCGGGGTGCCAGTTGATGTGCTGACACCAAAGGCACTTCCAGATAATTTCCGCAGCAGAATACTATCCGAGGCCATTCCGGTATGAATCGTGACACACAACGACTGCCTGACTACCTTGCTCATATCATTGAGGCCATAATAAGAATTCAACACTACACAGAAGATATGGACGAGGTTGTATTCCTTCAAAACTGAATGGTACAGGACGCGGTAATACGTAACATTGAAATTATTGGCGAAGCCAGCCACAACATCGAAGAACGCTTTCCTGAATTTTCAGAACAACACCCAGAATTGCCACTGGCATTTGCATACCAGATGCGCAATGCAGTTGCCCATGGGTATTTAAAGTGGATATGGAAATTGTCTGGAAGACTATTCAGTACGACCTACCAAGTTTAGAGCAACAAACTAAAGTTGTGCTACAGAAACTTGTTGGCCAATCAGATATTAATTCCAAAGACAACTTTTTCAAACCTTAATACCTGCAAATATCATACTCATCTTCTACGCCAAACTCCCACACGAAATCGTCATACGCATAGCTATCGGCCACACCAGAGAGACATCCTGTTGCAATTCCTGCTGGAAGCCGTCATGATTTGTGTCATGGGGGGGTTGGCAGGTGTTCTACTGGGTGTGATGGGTGCCTGGTTGGTGAGCCAGTTTGCAGAAATAACCGTGGTAGTGACATTGAACTCAATAGGCATTTCATTTTTGTTTGCTGCTGCAACGGGTATTTTCTTTGGATTTTATCCTGCACGTAAAGCTGCTTATTTAAAAAGGCGGATTCAAGGATGAAGTGCAATTTTGAGTAATGTTGGTTAAGAGGGCGAGATGCGGTAGCATCCGAGCCTTTTTGACCAGCCAGTCGAAATT